>CAYGYC010000009.1:0-31305 GCA_964353755.1 uncultured archaeon
GTCCTGCGGTATAAACGCAGCTAACTTGATTGTTCTGAGCAATTTGCCGTATCACTTTAAATCCTTCATAATCCATTCTATGGGAGAAAATGAAGATATTTTGACCGATATGAGGTTTCAGGCGATCGATGATTCGCTGAATCCGTAATTCATCAGTCATGGATCCTGTCGTAAAGGCGAATTTCATGAAAAATCGAAATACAGGTTTGAGAATCTTTCGAAACGCCCAAATTAAATCACCATATTTCACTAAAAATTGCGAATAATAATTATTTGGAACTGTATCGGTGGGTAATAATTCAGTCAGCACAAAATCAACTAATTTCAGGCACTTTATGAGGGTTCGATCAGGATTTACGCAAGAATCATTCATTATTAACAGATTCTTCGAAGTGGTGGATTTTACCTCCGCTTGAATCCGTCTCACCAAATTGGGTATTCCTTGAATGAAATGGTTTGGGTCTCGCAAATGATCATAACAGAGAACGCGATAATCCGCTCGATCCAAATATATACCATCCACTTCAAATTGATTCAGTAAGAAATGTGCTTGCTGGGTGAGATAATCACCCCAGCCAGAAGCGGGGCACATTAATTTTGTATGGAAATCACGCTTTGCGTAATAGGGAAGAAAAATCGAGGAAAAGGCGGAATACAGTTTTCCATTTTTTCCTTTCGATCCCCATAGTTTCCCATATTTCTTAAAAATTCTCCCATGGATTGCAAGTTCTGTGGCATCAAAATAGGGAAGGAATCGAATTCCATAATCATGCGTTAGCCGAACCATGCTCCGGAACATTTCCTCATTCCAAAAATTTGTATACTCTCCCCAAATAAAGTCAGCATAATAATCTTCTAAAATCAATGTTTTAATTCCAAGCCGCTGGGCTAACTTGAGATCCATTTCAAACTGCTGGAGCCCATGCCCATCGAAGCTCTTCGCTGTTGAATATACGTGATAGAGCGCGAACCATGCGTTTTCCATCAAAATCCATCTAGCAAAAAGGGTTTATTATATTAATTTTAATCTTTTACAGAAATTCTCTAATATACTCGTTAATGCTATATCTCCTCTCTTAATTCTAAACATTAAAATTTTGTCTTTATGATGATCATCGAGTTGCAGCTTATTTTGATGATGTATCTTATTTTGTCGGACTAGTACATAAACCGGTCATAAAACTATTATATTATCATGATTCCAGAATACTCTCACAAATTATTTAAGTTCACCATTAATTGTTTAAGTAATTACTTAATCTATCTACTGAAAAGTAGGAAATAAGTTAATATTGAGGCATCCTCATAATTTATTTATGGAATTAACTTGCCATTTTAACAAAGTCAAGCCTCACCCGGGGGATATCCTGCGAGTCTACTTTACATTACGAAATAAGGATGAATCAAAAATTTTAATTCGAAATGTATCACTTTCGAGTTCGTGGATTTCAACCCCGTTGGATAAAGAAATAAGAAGAGTATTAGAACCCCCCTCGCGAATTTGGCTTTGGGATAATTACGATAATTGGACTTTTGACTTTTCTTTGGAAATACCCAAGTATATTATAGGAAAACACCATCTTAATTTATGTGTAAGTTATGTTTTTATGCAAGAGAACGGTCAATGGGGTTACCTCCGTCACTGGAATTCTAATTGGGTTATTAATATTTCCGTAGAACCAAGGTATCGAGCTTTCATATCCCGGACCATTAGACCACAAGAATCCGAAGTACCCGATGCCATTAGTGATGTGTTCCAAAGATGGAATTTTGAAATCCAAACTGTAGGCAAGGAAATCGAACTTAAAGGTCGCCCACTCGAACAAGTTATAGGCGAAAGCATAACAATAACTGACATTATATTCGCTATTGCTACCAAACGCGATCAGCTACAAAACCGATTAGGGTGGCGCACTCTTGAGTATTTACAAGGCGAGGTGGGATACTCTTACGCAAAGGATAAGCCAATTATCGTATTTGTCGAGGAAGGCGTAGATTTAGGAGGACTTGCCTCTTGTTTTAAACCTATTGTCTTTAATCCCCGAAAACTTAAACAGTTTAAACACTGGCTTAATGATTCCTTATATGAAATTCGAGAATGGTTGCGGACATGGAAAAGGAGGAAGTTTTGGGATAACTTTAGTGAAGGTCTCATAACAAAAGGCATTCCGCTCACCATTATGTTTATAAGTGGATTTGCGATAGGAAAAATGCTTAAAGATAATCATTCAGAACAACTTACTTCCACTTAACATAGTTTAAAATCTTAAAAATATAGGATATATAGGGATTTTTTTTGTAAAATATATTATAATATGTTAGGGTTTCGTTTTTTTAATGACCATTATAGGGTCATTTTTTCTAAAAAAAAAATTAGTCCAATTTCGCGGAAATATTCTTCTTAACATTCCCATTATATTTATATTCTACAATTTTTTAGATTAATTTTGATAATATAATGAACCAGATAGACTATCTTTCTCAAATAACAGACCTAATTAAAACTGGGGCGGAAGGACAGGAATTGATTAGGAAAAAAATTAAACAGTCCAAGTGGATTTTAAGCCGTTTTAAAGATGGAATCACACCTGTACGCGTGCTTAAATATTTAATTATTCTGCTTATAGGTTTCCTTATCGTCCTCCCTATCATGTATATCACAGGGGAATGGCTGTCGTTGATCATAGTTTATATCTTTACCATTCCGTTTTGTCTCCTATTTATAATAGGAACGATGAAACTCTTCAGTAGGGGGAAAACAGGCTTAACTTTTGAAATGACCCTAAGGAGATTGATGATAGATTTAATCTGGGGTTATGGTACTAGCACTACATTATTTTTAATACTTGCATTTTTTCGTTCTGATCTCCTTCTTTGTTATATTTTTGGAGTTACTTCGGCAGCAATCTCTACGATGGCAAGCGAATATCTCCTTTTTAATCGTATTAATGGAGCCGGATTGACTTTTTTATATGCCATTCTACTCTTTTTAGATATTGAAACAAGACCACACTCTGATATCCACTTTGTAGAAGATTATAGGGGCTTGATTATAGGGATTGATAAATGGTATTTTGATACATTAAAAATCAGAATTCAGAATCATAATGAAGTGCTTGGAGAAGGTTGTTCCCAACTCGCCACTAATCCCCTTGATTTTCAGTCTAAAATAAAAAAATTAATCGAGGAATATATTTTCATCCCTTTGCAAAATTACAATACAATGGATAACCTCCCGAAAATCAATGAGGCCCTATCAAAAATATTGAATTTACGAATTAATTTTAATAAGGAATCAGTCGCCACTTACTTTTCTAGGAACCTTGAAAAAATTGATTCACTAGTGGCCATTTGCGGGGTAATTATAGGTCTAATTACTGGAATTATTCTTAATTATTTGATTTGAGGATTTTATTCTCTCAATCTAATGCGAAAAGGATGGCGAATGGAAGGTAAAGGATGGGAAGGAAGAGAGATGCGGGATTAACTGTTCTGCCGACGACCCTGTGGGACTTATTTCCGAAATCCCCGTGGATGGATTCCCATTCCATTAGCAATGTACATGACTTCTTATCCCACCTACTTACTACATAAACTAATTATATATTTATAAGTAGGAAATAATGATAGTTTTATTATCCCAATTCTATTGCGATTATCTAAAATTCCAGTTTTTCTTTAATGAATTTATCTTCATCCTACCAGAACGGGTGGAATTACCGCGAGATCCTCGCGGAAAAGGTAGGGTCGATCCCATCAGATAGCTTTTTAAACCCTCTATTTTACCAATCCAAAATCCGGTCAAAAAAATGGTATGAAATTTAGTGAAAAAATTAATGAAAAAAATGAATCGGTGGAAAAGTAATGCCAAGCAAATCTAAAATTTATAGGATAAAGGAATCGGAAGTGATGGCATTTTCAAAGGAAAATTCATCTTCTATAAAAGAGAAAAAAGAATCTAATCTACAAATTCAAATACAATGGTGCGATCGATTCTCGATTGAAGCTGAAACTCTGGAATTGGATGATCTTATGGACTGCCCTTTACAACGGGTGACTCTGGAAAAATTGGGCGGTAAAAATTTTATCCCGTATAAGATTCAAACCCAAGCTTGGGCAGAAATTCTAAAGGGTTCCTTTCTCTTTCTGGTTTCTGGCACCGGCTCGGGAAAGACCTTGGCCATTCTGGGGGGATTGATCGATCAGCTCTTGACAAAGAAGGAGACGCACTGTCTGATAATGTACCCGATGAAAGCGTTAGCCCAGGACCAGGAGGAGCGCCTGCGTGAACAGTGTTCGAAATTCGACTTGACCGTCCAACGCTATGATTCCTCTATTTCCACGGAAGCTAAAGCAAAAATCCGCAAAAAGCCCGGTGACATCCTCATCATTACCCCGGATACCCTAATGGGGTCTATTTTAGGAACAAGAAATGAGGCGTGGTATAAGTATTTGACCGGTCCCGCTATAATTTGGGTGGATGAATTCCATGCCATGAGTGGAACCTTAGGAACGACCCTCTGCTATCTGGCTCGAATCCTGTATCTTATTAATCCAGCCTTACGCATATTTTTCACCTCCGCAACGCTAGCCAATGTTGAAGAAATCGCCGCTCTCTTTCCCCACCAAACTACCATCATTAAGGGCGGCAGTCGGCATGGGAATATCAAATTTCACGTCGGGACGACAAAGGATTTCCTAAAGGTCTTAGAGGTGGTTCAATATGATAAGGGGCAGTTCCTCATTTTTATTGAAAATAAGCGGCGGATTGAGACAGTGATAACATCCGAGGAACTGCTTTCTCAGCAAGTGGATCGGTATCATGCCGATTTGCCGGATGACGAACGCCATTTAATTCTCTCGAAATTCACGAAGAAAGAGCTGAAGGGGCTCCTTTGTACATCGGCGGTAAGTCTGGGAATCGATCTCCCAAGTGTGAATAATATCGTATTATCCGGCTTCCCGCGGAGTTTTTCCCTGCTTTTTCAAGAAATAGGGCGGGGCACCCGGGATTCTAAGTCGAATGGTAAAATTTTCCTCTTACTAGATGAGAATAAGCTTATCGACAGCTATTATAACACGCATCTTGAGGAATTAAGAACGGATATTAAAGCCTACAAAGCCGATCCCATGATCATCGACCTCCTGAACGATAAAATTTTACGGGCAATGGTGTTATTTGCGTTGAAACTAGGTGTCAATACTAAAGAGCAGTTAAGCCAAATCTTTAAGGAAGCTCATGAAATCGGGAAGCTTGAACAGGTCCTGACTTGGCTCCTAATTAGTGGGTTCATTACAAAAAATCACGACTTGTATATCTACCTGAAAGAGTATGCCCACAAATATCTATTTGCCTTTCTTGCGACTTTGCGACCGGGGTTTCCGAAATTTAAAATTATCACCGTAAGCCAAGGCGCGGAGATCGAGCTAGCCTCTATAAAGACGGAAGAGATCCCCTACCGAGCATGTAAGGGGAATTACTACACCAAAGGGGATCGTTGCTATCTTGTTCAAGAGATTGATATGGATCGGCGGGAAATCCGGGTGGAAGAAAGTGAGAAACATTTTTCCTCCAAGAACCTCGTATCTACTGAGGTGACCCTGATAAACGAATTAAAATTCCAAAAAATCGGCGATTTAGAAATAAGGCTGGCGGATTTCAAGGTGCAGGTCAAAGCCAGTGCCTTACAGAACTATAAAGTCCTTAAGAATCACACCGAGGCTTTGGATAAGGAGCAGGACCCGAATAAATCTCAGACGACTTTTGAATTACGATTTGAAACGAGAGGGGTAATGCTCGAATTCCCTTCGAATCAGGAGTTCCCGTTGAGTCCAATGGTCCTCTACCAATTATCTAAGGTAATGCTCCAGAATGCCGCGGTTCTCATTAATATCAGTGAGAAAGAGGTGGATTGTTTTCAGAATTATGAAAAAAAATTGCTCTATTTTCTCGATCGCAGTTGTCCGACGGGGGTAAGTCAGCAGCTGTTTGAACATCTCGAGCGCATTTTAGAAAAAACCTATCGGGTCCTCGCGGCGTGTCCTTGTTTGAAGGGCTGCGATAAATGCGCAATTCCTGTAGAGTCCAATTATCTAATGCCGAATTTTGACTCTAAGGATATCTATAGAAAAACTGAGATGCTTACAATATTAAGGAGGATTCTCGATGAAAATAGGGCTGTTAAGTGATTTACACATCGGATCGCCCCAGTCTAAGTGGCGCGATGCCGCAGCACTTCTCAATCAAATCGCCCCAGATCTGGACGCCCTAATCCTCGTCGGCGACATTACCGAAGAGCTAAACCCTTACTCCCAAACGCTAGCCCTCGCTAAAAATGATGAGCGTATATTAAAACGGCGCATTCAAGGCGCCCTCGACCAGTTTGTAGCGAAAGTGTCGAAGTCTATCAATAGAATCGTATTTCTCCGCGGGAATCACGATGCCCAGCTGCTCAATAGGTGTTCTATTGTAGAACCCTATGCCATCCTGCGCTCAAAATTTGGACGAATTATTGTGCTCCATGGGCACCAGACCAACTTAACCCGTTACGGATTGCGCCTGGGGTGGGGGGTTGAATCAGGGCGGGAACTGAAAAACAACCTCCATCGGGAGCACAGTAGCGGCGTAAAGCTGGAGAGCACGGATTTCATTATCGTAGGGCATTGTCACGTGGCGTACAGAGATGTGCATACGAAGATCTATTCACCCGGCTGCTGGGTGGGGGACTATAGCAACAGAAATACGGGGTGGTATATTCTCATCGATGATGAATCGACCGATTCCCCCGATGCCATTATTCAACTGAAGCGAAAGGCGAATCTTTACTACCAACACACCTGTGCCTGTGGATTTACTCAGCTAACCATTGATGACCTGGAGTGTCCTGCCTGTCACAGGGAACTCACCCCTCGGTGTACTAAAGCAACTTGTAACCGTCCGTTACGGGGCGAAGAGGCGCGAATCTGTAAAATTCATACCCTTGATCTCCGATTTTATGAATGATATTGTGTGGTGGAAAGTCTTGATACCTCGAATGAATAGAGTTGAGTTGCTGGATAGATTGAAGGCAGGATTCCCGGAGCAGGCGAGCTTCAGTAGAAGAATGATCGAGAAAATACTGAGTGCTAACACGACCCGCGACAGGGAAAAGATTAATTTCATTTTTCAATCGTTATCGATCACCGAAAAACGTATTTTTACCATCATTACCAGCCTTATTCCCCTCTTTACCGGGAATAGAGGCGTCATTCTGAGTACCAATTGGGAAGAACTGGAACGGATTGGGAAGATTCTAGGCGAATTATTCCCGCAGCTGCGTATTCAATTGGTAGAGCCATCCCGTGTTCAAAACCAGTGGGAGTGGACCTACAAAAAAGGGGGCGACCACCCTGTTTCCGAAGAAGCATTTGTAGACTTTAACATCCTGCTTTGCGCCCCGCACGATTTTTTGCGCTTGAAGAGTGACTTTAAAGGAATAACGACGGGAATAAGTGCTATAAGCTTCCATAATATAATCCCTTCCGAGTGGTACTATTGCGAAATCCTCGCGCTCATACTAAAGTTATCCTGGCATGTTCAAAAGTGCCACTTTTTTTATAGTTCTACTACTGATCTTGCCCATATTCGAGCGATTCACGCCGCTAAAATAGATCAGACCTTTGAACTGCCCACCTTGCGCCCTGATATTTCCTGGTATAATATCGTCGCTCCGATCAGAGACTGGAATATACATGATTTCTACTTGAGGAACTCCATAAAACATTTTCGCGCTCTAGAGCCAAATTCATCCCTCGATATAAGCGGCGCACATGCATTATTATTAGCGGATGAGACGAAGCAGAGTCTCTTCCGGAATATATTTTCTGAGGAAAATGGGCCAATTTTTGAAAGTCTTATCCCGCTTTCCCCTCATGATGACCCAGAGGTCCTTGAGGAGGCAGAATTCATTGGAAAAGGAGAAATAGATATCCTCTTAGTTGAAGATATTCTTCTCGCCCCTGCTTTAACCTCTCAAGATCTTGAATCGGTCTTAAAACCTATCTTCAATGCCTTGAATTATCTTAAAACTGGGGGGAAAGTAATCTTTTTTTCTCCTTCTTGGGTAAATGGGACCGAGGAATTGCTCTCAGGGTTATTTCCTATAAAGTTTAACAAACATCACACAGAACTGATGATTCTTTTCTTATTATTTCATAATTGCTTACGGGAAAAGGAATTACATGCCATTTTCGGTTCCATTGTCGATAAATCGCTATTCCGAATCGGTTCGCGAACGGTGGATGTCATCTTAAATTCGTTAACAAAGGACCTGCTTGCGGAGGAAATCCATGGGCGCTATTCCTGTACGCACCGAGATAAGGACGACCACAGGCCCGATGGGCGTACTATAGTTCGCTATAAGAGTTTTCTTGAACATAAAATTCAATTATATTCCGATAAAAAAAGTAAGGGTAAGGTTAAATCGCGAAGTAGTTTCAAAAAACTTGTCATGAAGGCAAGGAAACTTACACAAAATTTTAAATTCTGCCCCCATATCCTGAATTTTAAAGAGTTAATGCGGGAATCATTTGATTATAACTGGTATAATGATTTTGCGGACGAAGAGGACGGATTTGGTAAATATAACTATGCCGCATCTAATTTTTCACGGATTAATCCGGCTTTCCAAAAATACGATCCCCACAAAGAGGAGCCTGAGGGATCCGCCGAAAATATGGCCAAATCCAAGAAAAAAATGCCTCACTTCCGCAAGAAACCCGTTGGACAGCGGTATGTAAAACACCGGCAATATGACCCCGAGTTCGAAATCCGGCTGTTACAGAAACTCAATTCCTATGTGCGCGAAACGAACCTCCCCATCCCGTGGTCAGACCTTATCAGTGGGATTCGGATCCGGAGGGGAGACCAAGTAATAAAGTTGTCCCGTAGTAAAGGCTATCGGGTGGTAATGGAACTTATAGCAAGGAAGGTAGTGAAAGAAGTTAATCTCGAGGGAGAAACGAATGGAATTGAGCGACGGGGAAGAAGGTTAATCCTTAGACCAAAATATTTCCTTGAAAAGGATAATCGGATCGGGTTTCGAGGTCGTCCTCTGAAAAGTCTCGTCCCGTATGACTTCGATATGACATTACTCAAAATGAATCGGTGTGGTGACTGCCACCTGTTCACCCAGACCAAGCAGTGTGAACTCATTCAGGATCTCCTCAAAATAGGCAAGCCGGAAAGTATTCCGCACCTGGGCATCCGTACCCTAATTTTACACAAAAAGGTGACCCCGAATCTCCGTATTCACCCGCGGATGATGGGATGTGACTGCTTTCAAAAGAAGCGGAGGGATTTTGAACTCAGATCGTTCCCGACCACTACCTTATATGACCGGGATACGACCACTGGTGACGTGACTGAAGTTGAAGTGTATAGATGCCATATAAAGGAGTGTGATGGGGTGATGCCATATTCTTCGGATCTCCGCACTTATAAATGCCCTAATTGTTATACGAAATATACTTGGATCAGAAAACCTGATGGAACAGAGGTAATTAGCGGCAATGTGGACGTCCATTCGACAAAAAATGCTGTAATTCGTGGGAAATGCGGTATTATTGAGGAGGAGGAAGCGGAAAAACGGAAAAGAAGCATGACGAAGCAGTATAGAAAAGCCATGAAGAAATATACGAAAAATATATCGTCTCAAAAGAGTACCAAAATAGACAAGTATGACCAGGTACTTAGAAAGAATATCGAACTGAAGTATGGGACTGCACCATTTTATAAGCGGCGGATGTTAGCTATTTTATTGGGGTATGTTTTGGCCACACTAGAGTTAAAGAGCCTCCAGAGAATTGATGGCTGGGTCATCGATCGGCATGTATATGCCCAACTGGAACAAGTTCGGCGAGGGACCACCGCAACTACTATCACCCAGCTTAGGACCGCTGAACGGGTCATCGCCAACCACTACTGGCAGGTTTGTAAACGGATTTTCGAGCAGGCCGGGCTCCCCCTATCCGACCGCAAGTTGTTGCGTTACGTAAAGGAGTTTTTAGAACAACCCTTCCGCGGCTCCAAAGGCTATACGCCGGGGAATACCCTCATCAACAATATCCATAAAATCTGCTACGAGAACCTCAGGGAATTGATGGCAAAACATGGCTTCGGCTTTGAATGTCCGGGTTTCGCGGAACACACGAACCCCCGCTTCGGATTAGTCTTAGACTTATCGGATTTACTCAAAGGCGCCTACCGCTTCACCTTAATTCAAGCTATAATTGAAGGGAAGATTACCGCGGAAAGTCTTTATTCTATTTTCGGGCGACACAATCAAGAAATTTTCCTCATAAAAAAGGCGGCTTTCCGAAAACTAGAGCAACTCGTCGAATCAACCAACCAGAAACTCATCTACCCTATTGTTGAATCCACAGATCGTTTTTATTATAAGGAAAAGCCCTTAGGCGAGGCTATCGACCAATTTATCCAGCAATTGGCGGACAATTTAAAATTCAAGGACCACTTGGAGTCTGCCTTCGTCTATGCCCCGAATATCGATGATTATACATTTGTATCTAATATTTTGGAGGATTATCAGATTCCACTACCGAGCGTTTCATAAGTACACTATCCAAACCTTTTTCAATATCATATTGACAATGCGGTGAGCCTAAATATCGGTTAGAATAGATTTTTTTAATGATCCACCTGTGGAATCGCAAGAGATCTTCTTCAAGAAAACGCTCACCCCCTTCTTACAAAGGGGGAGTATTGCTTCTACAAGATTATCTCCGAAAAAACTACTTTAAATTCTACTAAATATAGATGTCACTTTTTTTCAATAACAAATTAGTAAATAGAAAAATGCATTTTTACTTATTTACAACTATTTTCATAATGAAGCTCCTTATTTCTTAAAAAACTTCTATCTAATTTTCTCAGCTTTCTCACAGAATCTCTGTATTATTTTAAAAAATTGATCAAATTAGTAATTCCCTTTCTCAAAATGAACCGAATAAATTTAGAAAATTTTGCGAATGGAATAAAATAAATGTAATATTATTAAGTAGGGGAGTTTAAATAGTATACTAGAAAAGGAAGTTTTGGTGAAAATTATGGTAGAAAAAATAGAGTCTAATAAGATAGAAGAGGAAGAAATGCGCAAAAGTGACTCTAATGAGAGTAAAATGCGCAAAAATGAAAAAGGCGCAAACTTTGTCGAAGTAACATTCCTGTGTGAACTTGAGGGGTATGATATTAAAACACTGAATACATCGACGGGGAAAGGGTCATACCTCCTCAAACTCGGAGAGAGAACGGTTACCATCCCTTATACCTCCGCAAGGAAAGAAATGGAAAAAAACTTCACGCTGGTCCTGTATAAAATAAAGGGGTTGCGGGGATTTTTGCGGCGAGCCGCGGAAATTCGTTTATTGAAGTTAAAAGAAAAAGGGCAAATGGTTGCCGGACCCTGTACGCCTACGGCGAATTACCCTCATCCGGAAATCCTAGATGCTCATCTTGAAGCGGGGTATCACTTGCAAGGGACATGTCACCCCATGTGTATGGTGCGCAGGGTGTATGGGAGTTTAGACAATTATGCCGTAATTAAAATTTGTCCGCCCTATATTGCCAAAGCAAATGCCGAAAACATCCCTGCCGCAGTTAATCAATATTTGGAGGAGCATATTGGGACCATTTTTGGTCTTAACCACTGCATCGCGTACCATAACGGGGAATCCACCCTCAAGACCGAAACGTTCAACATCATCAACCGCGTGACGGAACTGGCGGTGAATAATTTCATGAAGCATACCACCGCAGGGCGGTTTCCGTTCAAGGTCGTCTTTACATCAAACTCCGGGACTATTAAAGAACTAGTAGAAAATATTGGGTTTTTTATTGCCTCTCTGTTTGAGATTAACGAAGGGAATGTCCAGATTGGGGCGGATAAAACTAATGGGTCTGGGGAAGTCAGAATCAGAACCAAAGAAATCCTCGTAAATAGGAAAGTTCCGGAAATAATGCCATTTATAAAAGAAGAAAGAAAAAGGATTCAGTGCGTCGAATTCGGGGATTTAAAACTTAAAGAGGAAATTACCGATTTTTCGCTCGACTCCTCCTTTGCTGATTTCGCCTTAAAGACCTTTAAAGCGATTCTGGAGCAAAATTAATGCAACTATTACGAGCGGAGTTCCAAATACTTACCCCAATTGTTCATAATACCCATTTTATCAGTGGGCATTACTTTTATCGCTATTTTAATCATGGTACGCGGGCGTTAGGGATTATTGTGGATCAGAGGAAATGGGGAATATGCGAGAAGAAAGATTATTTCGCGCCTTACAGATGCCCTGCCCATTTTCAGATCGAGTATTATAACGCGCTCTCACGGATAGACCCGACGGTCTCCTTTTTTTTCAAAACCCGTAAAAATTACGGGCTGAATAATGTGCTGATCATGGATATTCTCAATCCGAGTACAGATCAGATTCAGGAATTCAAAGAGGTAATCACGTCAACGCGGGAATTCCAATTCGGGGGGAAAGAATCGGATGGGAACGGGATCTGTCAGTATAAGTCGGCCCAAGTATATGAATTCCAATGCCCTTACCCCACCTCTAAAGATTTCATCCTCGAATTTATGAGCGATTTCATTCCCCGAAAAAAAATTTCCAGCCAGGGTCTCATTACTTTCATTCAATCGCGGATTCCGGCATCCTTGCCGCCCGATTACCAATTGACCCTTCAATCACTGTCCGATTTTGAGACGAAGAAATACTACATTAAAAAGAATTTGGAGTTACAGGCAATCCCCCAATTTTTCATGGTGCATTGCCAGACCAATTACCCGGAATACAATAAAAGTCTCGCCGAATGTGGGCTCCAGGGGGTGGGGCAATTCAGGAGTGCGGGATTCGGCAAGTTTAGCTTACAAGATCCCAGCATCTCGCCCCTTCACCATCATGCAAAATACCCAGCGGAGATTATAGATTTCTCGGACGACGAGAAACAGTTCCTGAAAGCCACCTTACTCCACGATCTCATCCCCAAAGTGGGGGGGATTGGCTTTTTACAAAAGGATTATGACACCACGCATTCGCTGAGTGCGCTCTTACTGAAATTGCACTATGAATGGCATGAACTCCGTGAAAATACCACTATTCGGCTCACCGAATTCCTTCAGCGGATTGAAGGAGAATATGGGAGTACGGTTGCTAGGTATTATTATAAATTATCGTTGGCTGATCAGTTGGCTGCCAGCATGACTCGTATCAAGAAGATCCCGACTTTTTCCAGATATCTTATTGGACATGATTTAACCAAAAAAATTGACTTGCTACAATTGACTCAATCGCTCCTTGCTATTGAATCACCCTTTCACCTGTGGAAATCAATTTTGAAGTCGCCCGAATTAGCGCTCTTAAATGAATCGCTGGCGTACGGCGATCAGCCTTTATCCACGCATTTGTTATTGACCTTAAATTTCGGTAGTTATTTGGTCCGGAATAAAACCGCCTATGTATTGGCGAAAATAGTCCCGGCGTCGGAAAAGGCGTTTCTGCAAGGGTATTGGTATAAAGTGTTTAATATCACTCAAAATGAAGAGGTGTTAATTTATGTGATTGAGGAAAAAATCCCGGAGTATCCGGCTGCAGTGGTTAAAAAAGTACTGGTGAAATCCCTCCGTCCGGAGACCAGTTGGCTCCGGCTCAAGTGAAGGGCGGCAGATGATCAAATATATAAATGTAATTTTATTTAGAAGTGGAGTAATCTCAGGTAACTTTCACTAGACGCCCCTCATTCGCACTTTCAAATCGCTAGGTCCGATTTGAAGGATGATCTAAAATAAGAATAAAGATAAAATTATGCAATTATTAGTTAGTATACAATTATTTATTTTATTAAAAATATTAATTCGGATTATAATGCCCTTGTGGGTGATTGTATGGCGGAAATTTCCCCTGAGGAACGAGATGAGCTGCTTGCTGTTGAAGCTCAGCAGTTAATGAACGAATATCAAACGGAAATCGTCGATGGATCGATATCAAGGATGCGCATCTATCTCTCCATCACGATGGAAAAACATTATGTGCTGGGGATCGACTTCAGTAATTACCCCATCAGCGCGCCGCTTATTACCTTGCAGCAAGCAGTAAAAGAGGTCGTGGGGGATCCTGCTACTTTAGAGACTGTTAAAAAGTGGGATTCCAAAAAGCCTGTGCATATAAGTGATGTAATACGGGAGATTGAAGGAAAATTATATGAGGCGAATAAATATTGGGAGCAAGAACGTATTATTTGCGGCGAATTCAATTGTACGAAGGTAAAAGGAACCCCAAATGAATTCCAAATAAATGTTATGACCTATGGATTGAAAGAATTTCCCTTTATTATTGTGTTACGCGATCCCCCGAATCCACCCGCGTTTAAATTTCCCCCGGACATCGAGCAAATGGTGGGACCGCTGAACAATATACCTCTCTATAAAGAATGGGACCCCTCGCGCAATCCGCTCATAGAATTGTTACGAGAAGTTAACTGGAAGATTGATAAACATAGCCGATTAGGATTTGAGGTGGAACTACTGGAAAGTTCCCTGAAAAATGTCGTCTATAATCCCGCAGATCGCAAAATTACGACTGAAATAAAAGGCGTCCTGAAAACGAGCGAGCTCGTCTTTAAATTTGCCGTTGACCTTCCCGAAGATTATCCAGCGTCGCGTCCCGGCATTTCCCTTCTGACTGAAGTCAAAGATGATGCCTTAGCGAAACAAATGCAAGACGCTGTCAAGAATATGCTGGAAACCTGGTCCCCCTTCAATTTCCTCATTGATCTCTTTAATTCAATCTCCAAAACCATCTTTAATGCGTCTGTCATCGTCTGTATCGTTTGTCATAGTTTAGACTGCCCGGTCTGTAACAAAGTAATATCCACGCAGGAAGAAGGAGGCGAGAGTTGCACTGCCCAATGCCCACATTGTCAAAAACCCTACCATGCCCACTGCTGGGAGAAGAACATCGAATCTATCGGAAAATGTGCTTATTGTCTCCGCCCACCTCCATCCATGGCAGGTCCAGGACCCTCTCCTCCTCCATCTCCCTCGGAACAATTGCCCCCTCCCTCTGAATCGAGCGATGAAGAACCCGATACCACCGATTAATCCCTTCAATAACCTTAATAACCTTCTTTTTGGAGTGGGACTTGCAATGACGATTTATAATTTTAATGAAATTCCCGATGATTCGCGCACCAAATACTTCTTGCCCTTATCGCGCCATGTCTATAAAGTATTTCAGCACTTTGGCACTGAATACATGGAAAAAATTTTCCCCAAATTCAAGCAGGTCCAATATGATGTGACCAAAGGCCGCTGGGACAATATGATTTTTACAGGATCCAAAATACATACGGGCGAGATCTCACCTCAAGATGCCGAACGAACCATGTTATATACGGTTCCACATGTTGTGACCTGTCGCGCCGATCTTCAAGTCGGAAGTAATAAGTTACTTTATGGCGATTCCTGTGATGTCGCCTTCGCCATACTTGATGATTTCACCTACGAACTATTATTCATCTTCAACGGGCATATGGAAGCGGGTATTCCCCTTGATTGGTGGCTCGTACTACAAGATGACGAGCTTCTAGACCGACGCCATATGAAATATGGCTATAAGATGCGAGAGATTCCACAACGTACGAAAAATTTAACAGATGGCGCAAGATTGCTTTTAGATACCCTACGAGACATCCGAAATGAACGAACACCTCAATTTTCGGATTCGCTTCTCTGGGTAAGTATGTGCTGGTCATCTGCTATGTTCAATATGTTCAGCGAATTGACCAATTATGAGACGTTCTCAAGTATTTTCCATGGTTTAGCTTCGAAGGTGCTCTATAAATTACCCGATTATTATTTTATTTATTATCCTATTCCGCCATTGTTTGGATCGCTCATGTATTCAACGCTGGAGAAATTTGACTTGGTCCTCGCGGGGCTTACCTCCAGCCACGCCCTTGTTTTAAATACGATTGAAGATGGTGCTATTAAATGGGTCCACGATGAGCTCCCCGAACTATATCAGCTGATCTATATGGACCAATGGAAAGAGGGTCTTACACCACCCCAGATGTCATTGCACACCGAAATACCTACTAAAAAGGAGAAGTTTGTGGGTAAGGACGGGAACTTAGACCGAAAAATTCCCGACGGAACTAGATTAACCCTGGAAAATCTCAATATCACCGAAGAAGAGGCATTCAAAGGATATTTGACTAACATTAACCATGAGACGCCCCTGGATTTTCAACCCTCCCATGCCAATCTGATCAGCCAAGGACGGGGGATCTATACGAAATTTTATAAATGATTTATTATAAAATCCCCGAGATCACCCAGATCAAGCAGAATCTTGCCAGTCTAAAATTCTTTTTTTCCAAGTCTATAAGATATTAACGTTATTTGGTCCTATAGAGATTAAGACAGAATCGGGGTTTTCGCCATGGGATTTTATATTGATCGAACTTTGCTTTTAAGAGGGAATCCCAAATACTGGTATCTAATCCTGTGACTTCAAAGGAACGTGTCTCTTTCTCCAGAGTCTCCCTTTTTACTGCGTTTTGAATGCTTAAATAGAATTGATCTCCCTGATTAGATTTGAATAGGAGCAATATGATCGGGTCTGTCTTCCCCCATTCCCGATTCGTTTTTTCTCCGGCCTCAACATAGGCTTTGCGCATTAAAACGGACATTTTTTGGTCGATTGGTATTCCATAAAAAAGTTCTGAACGTAAATCGCACACAGCATCGTCCTTCCGTGAAGATAGAACAAGTCTAAAAGCAGGATTTTCCCAAGGAATTCTATATTTCTTGCACTTCGTTTCCAGTTGGCTATCCCAAAGAGTGGTGTCTATCGTGTCGATGTTAATACCGTATTCCTTAAATCCAGATAGATCGATGACTTTGAGGGTATCTCTAATACAGACACGCGGATTTGGGGCTCTTGAATTATCGGAGAAGATATCTAAATAGACCGATTCTCCTGCTTTTTCCCAATGCTCATTTACAAATTGCCTAAATAGATCAAACTGCTCCGCGTTATCAGTCCATTTAAGTTTATACTCTAAAATATCATAATCCGAATCAAAAAAAAATCATTAATTCTCGGAAATTGGTCTTCGATACCCGGAATGTCCCAGAGTGCTGAAAAAAGGAGCCCTATAAAGTCCCGATAATTTTCATCCCAGAATTCAATTCCATACGCAAATCTACCCGCAAACTCTCCCAATCTAATCCTACCGTCCTATAAAGATCCTAATTCAGATGGTCTTTAAATTCTGACACATCATCACCGTGTATTTTACCTCTAGATTATCAAAAATAATAAATTCATTCTATTTTTTATATTAAAAATGGAAAAGGGCACCTTAATTTTTTTAATTTTCCTTAGTTTTTATAAAGAGTTACTACCTAGTTAGGCAGCCCCGATGTCTAGAATTCTTTAATTGAAGATTATAGGACATGAAAAAATTATGCCTAAAAAAGTGAAGAAACCGAAAAAACCTACAAAGGTGGAGATGTCTCCGAAATTGTATGTTGATTTGACCCTGAAAATGCTTCCAGTTCTCATCGAAAAAATCAAAGATGAATTGGCGAAACATAAACCAGAATGGGCGAATGCGGGACGAGAAGAAGCTGATCAAATTATTTTACAAGTAGTTATTAATTTACGGAGAGAGATTGGAAAGGATTTACTTACAGAAGGAATAACCGACGAATCTATAGAACAATATATGCAAGAACATGCAAAAGAAGTCGATGCCTATTTAGCCAAAAACCCCGATATTCAAAGGAAATTTAATGAATTAGAAAAAGAATTTGAAGCGAAATTTCCAAAGTGAAAATTTTTTGCCAATGTGGCTGGGAGAGCCACCCTTATCGTTTGAAATTTCTTTTTATTCAGTATTTTTTCAAGTAATTTTTGCCTTAACAATTAAGATGTATTTAGAAGTAATTGTAATCAAATGACACAATTATGAATTTCTTAGAATACTAAGATGAAATAAAGGAAATTTAATAGGTATTGAAAAAATGAAGGGATCAATTATATGAGTACCGAAGATAATTTAAAAACAGCATTTGCAGGAGAATCGCAAGCAAATCGGAAATATCTCGCCTTTTCAAAGAAAGCCGAACAAGACAATCTGCCCAATATTGCGCTCATGTTTAAAGTCATTGCTGAAGCAGAAACAGTCCATGCACTAAATCACTTTCGAGTGATGGATTTAGTGAAAAGCACCAAAGAAAATTTGACCGCGGCAAAAGCAGGAGAACAATACGAAATCGATAAAATGTACCCGCCCATGGTAGATCTGGCCAAGAAGGAAGCGAATAAAGCCGCTGCTACTACTTTTACCTATGCATTAGAGACGGAAAAGGTTCACCAAAAAATGTATGACAACGCCATTAAGGCGGCGTCAGCAGGGAAAGATATCGAAAAGAAGAAATACTGGATCTGCCCCGTCTGCGGCTATACCGGCGAAGGCGAACCGCCCGAGAGTTGCCCAATCTGTAAAACAAAGAAGAAAATGTTTAAAATCATGGAATAAACGAGATTCTTCCATCTTTTTTTTATTTTCAATCGAAATAATACTTCTTAATTATGAAGATCGCCGTTATAGCGATTGCTACGCCAATTAAGAACCATAACCAGAGGGGCAGTTCAAACGCAGGTTCCCACGGGGCGTTCTCGAGAAGGCGATCTCGTTCTCCAAGTAAATCCAAGGTGCAAAAAGCATAATATGTGGCTGAAAGGCTCGATGCGGCGTCAATAGAATTTACCCGGAAACCGCCATCGTCATTCTGGAGCGCCAGTAACCAAGTCCGTGCGGCAACGCGATTAATCTGCGAGAGGTACGACGTTCCCAGCTTCCGAATACTATAAATGGCGGCATACGTGTTGAGCAGACTATAATCAGCTTCTTCGGGTTTACTGGCGAATCCGCCATAGTCATCCTCCAAGCTATTGAGATTCTGACTCCGATTAATCCACAAAATGAGCGGGATTTTCAAGAACCCGCTAGATACATTTAACCGGGATAATGATCCCATAGCGGCCCAGGTCGCCCACAGATTCGAAGAATTCCCATCAGTGGCAAATCCCCCATAATCCTCCGAACTATTGTCGGTATTTTGGCGTTTTAAGAGCCAGGAGGTGCAATTATAATTTCTCAAATTCGTGCTATTGAAGTAAAGTCCCTCTAAACCAAAATAAGTCGCCGATAAGGTCACTACCGTGTTATTTTTATCATTAAATCCTCCGCTCTGATTATAACGAACGGCAATCCACTCATCGGTATGATTATCCAGTTGGACATCGAAGAGCTTTGCTATCCATAATGCATAATATGTAGAATAAATTTCCGATGGTAATGTCGTATTCGCTCCAAACCCATGATCCGCATTTCGAGATTCATTTACGAAATCGATCAGGCTTTCTTCATCAAGATCCTCTAACTCACCATAGATGTGAAGAATATAAAGTGCCTGAAAAGTAGCCTCGAGAGTCGGATTTTTTCCCCCAGGGATATTTGTAAACCCTGATTCCGTTTCGCAATCCTTAATAAAGGCTATCAGGGCATCTTTCCTCGAAGTAACTGCGTGTAAAGCGGGTATCATTAGAGAAAAAAATAGCGTACCCAGAAAAATCCCTGCCATCAATTGTTTCCTATTCAAATTCAGGTCACTTCAGTAATTAGATTTCAATTCTCTTTCATGAGATGGAGAATTATACCCCTAATAAAATTTTGTGGTACTATTAGAAGTTACTTACGGATTTTTTCGTCGCACCAGATGGACCATTTCGAAAATCATAATGGGGATGGCATCATGTTTCGTTACATTGAACTGTAGAGTTAAGAGTCCGCGATCCGCGCTCTTTGTTTCTCGCGCTTCAAGGATTGTAACCTCCGCCATCATGGTTTCCCCCATTTTGAGTGGATTATGGAAGTGCATGTTGCGAATATCGAGTAGCGAGATGGCACTCCGTTCATAAAAGCCGAGTTTCAAGAATAGTCCTACCGCTAGAGCGATGATAAACGGTCCGGGTACCACACGGACTTTGTAAATTGTTTCCTCGCGCGCATATACTGCATCACAAAACATCGGGAGATTGAACCACGCTAAATTGCAAAATTCAATGACTTCTGATTCGGAAATAGTCCGCCGGGAGGTTTGAAATTTCTCCCCTACTTTAAAATCTTCCCAGTAACGCCCCATCATCGCCATCTTTCTTGAACCCACCTTATTACAAAAAGCCTGGGATTACCAATCCTATGGCACAGACCATCACAATAACATAAATTGCAATATTCCATCGCGCCACTTTAGCGCCATCTAGAGGCATGAGCGGGATTAAGTTGAACACGGCGAGAAAGGCATTAATAAAATATAGGTAAAAACAAATATCCTTTAATATGCCGGTTGTTATCAAAGTGAGCGGAAAGAACACCGCTGCGAAACAAAGGTTAATAAATGGGCCTGCCAGACTAATCTTACCATTCTGGCTTTCGGTTACATCTCCGCTAATATAGACTGCCCCCGGAGATGCCCACACGATTCCAATAATAAGGGCAAACATGAGCGCCATCACAAGACCATACGGCCACATCCGATATTCTGCCCACGCCCCATATTTAGTCGCCACAAATTTATGCCCTAATTCATGGAGAATAAAACCGGAAGCCACTGCTAAGGTACTAATCAGTAAGGCAGTAGGAAAAAGTGCCCAATCAATCGCAGTCAACCCAAAACCAAACCCAGGAGTGGAAAGTACAAGTGCAAATGCGAAGGTAATCGCCAGCCATGAAATTAACAAATCGCGAATCTCTAATTTACTGAAATGAATTTTCCCTATGGGTTGAGTAGAAGAATAGTATGCCATTTCGATCACTTACTTTCTCGTTGTTAAAAATATATAATGCAAATGATTTTATAATTTTATTTCCTTCCGATTTAAATGAACCGCCTTTCAGAAGGATGCCCCCACTTCATTTTAAAAAGCGTACCTTGCTACTAGATGGGGACTACGGGTTAATGTATCCAGAAAAAGGAAAAATAAAAAAGAATATAAAAATAGAAAAGGGTCTAAAATCGACGTCTTGGGGGTCTACCCGAGTCACCACGGTCTCCGCGCTCGCCGCGCTCCCCGCGGTATCCTTGGTCTCTTCCATAGGATGGTCTGCGCCCATATCCACCAGGTCTAGAGCCGCCACCACCGAATCGTGGACGAAATCGTTCTTCTTGTTCATATGCTTTATTCGAGAGATTATTTTCGAGATTCACTTGCTCCGGAACGCCTTCTGTAATCTCTTGCATACTTCCATATTTGCCTATATTGAGTCGTAACGACGTTTTGAATACCGTGCAATAGCCATTATTGATTTGGTATGCATGGTCGACCAGCATTTTATCGATATCGTCCCCCCATAAGGTCAATAAGATACTTCCCGTGTCATCGCCAACTACCGCTTCCGTCACGCGTAATTTCTCGCCAGTTTTCTTTGAAAGGATTTCTCTCTCTTCATTTTTCGAACTGCATTTCACTTTTATATTTACTTTCTTACTACTTGGTGATAAATCATTCACTACTTTAAATTCTTCTTCGGTTTCACTCATTTTGACTCATCTTGTTTCATTCATTTTACCACACGCTAAACATAGAAAAATGACCTATGCCGGGATTCTAGCCCCAATATTTCTCACGCGAAAAATATTTTTCAGTCGCATCTTTCTATAAGTCGACATACTAATCCCCTCTATAAAAAATTTTTTCAGTGATGATATGGGTCCGCTAGAACAGAAAGCCGACATTGCCCTGTATGAAGGGCCTGGCGCGGAATTGGTGAGCGATGTGGAAAGTGTATTGCAGCATAGGGTTCCATATCGTATGGTCACCGCTGCAGAAATTCGGAATGGCATTTTAGACAAATTCCGGCTTCTTATCATGTCCGGTGGCATAACTGCGAACTATATTCCCCATTTAAAGCCCTTGGGATGCAAGGTCATTAAAACTTTTTTGAATAATCAGGGGGGGCGGTATTTGGGCATTTGTGCGGGAGCCTATCTTGCGGGCACCGCGGAATTAGGGATTAGCAAATCGAAAATGGTTCGGAAATCCGGGATTTTCAATTGCGAAATTACTATTCATGATCTGGCGCATCCCATTTTTGAGGCGATAAATACCTCGATTTTAACGGTTTTTTATCAGAATGGGCCGCATATTCAGCCCTATGCGGATGAAAAATCCTTAGCATGCTATGAAGATGGTAGCACTTCGGTAATAGAAACCAGAAGGGCATTAATTTTCAGTTGGCATCCCGAGAAATTACCGCATACAATTCCGATTCTCTTGAAAAGTATCCAGTATTTAATTGCCTTATAAGCAAAGGTTAAAAAGAATGAATTTTTATAACAACCGTAGAAGAAAATACTAACGCCAGGGAGATTTAAATTGACAATTTTAGAAGAAATACTCGCCGGAAATGAGCGATTTCGAGAAACCTATGTGAAATTTGCGGATAAGCTATCCTCCATTCCACAAAAAAAATTAGCCATTATTACGTGTATGGATACGCGGCTCAACCCCATACGAATTTTTCACATGAACATCGGCGACACTTTAATTCTTAGAAATGCGGGCAACATGGTAACCGCTGATGTGATTCGATCGCTGATCGTGGCCCTTGCGAAGGGAATCACTGAAATTGTTATCCTCGGTCATACGGATTGTGTTGCGGCGCGCTCCACCCTCGCTAAAATTATGCAGGATCTCGGGATTTCACGGGATTCCACCCTCTTAAAAGGGGTACTAGAAACGCTTGGTGCCTCGGCGAATGAAGAAACCAACGTGCGAACGCAGGCTGATACTCTTCGGGCAAATCTGACCATCCCAGCCCATATCCTCATCCATGGTCTACTGTTTGATGTCGCGAATGGGTCCTTAAAAGTCGTTGTCAACGGATATGAAGCAAAGACTACAGTTAGACCCGCCGCTAGTGGTTCCACTTTAAATATGCCTTCTTTCAAGATGCCCTCCCTCTATTCCCCTAGTTTATTTTCTCCCTTTAAATCCGCCAAGAAATCGTAATAATGTCTTCATTTTTGAAACCCAAATCAATGCCACTTGTAACCATTGCTATATAAATCCAGCCTTATTTCTTCTCAGATCTCGTTATTTATACCACTCTAAACATCCCGGATCTATTTCTGCCACCGTTTTTATTTGCCCTTCCTCTTCTTTTCGTAAAACGGGAAAGGCAATGATTTCTCGAAAACTTTCGTTATTAGTCAACAGCATAAACAGGCGTCCTAACCCCCAGCCAACTCCACCCGCAGGCGGCATGCCAAATTCGAGTGCACGAACATAATCCCGATCCATTGGCTGGTATTCCAATTCTTCTTTTCCAATTTCTTTTCGTGTTTGTTCCTGTTCTGCAAACCGTTTGTATTGTTGAATTGGATTGTTCAATTCCGAAAATCCATTTCCACATTCCATTGCCCCAATATACACCTCGAAGCGATCTGCGAAGTTTGACCCTGGCGATACCAATTTTGCGAGCGGTGAAATGTCCGCCGGAAAATCTGTGATGAAAGTTGGCTGGATTAACTTTGGTTTCGCATAAAAATCGAATAAAGATTCGATCGCATCTCCTACTACATTAAAATCTTTCTTTTTAGGTGTGACCTCTTGGGCATGGTGAATTATTTCCTCATTGGTCATCTGTTCGAGCGCCGGTCCTCCAAAATTCTTGATCGATTCATACATTGACATTCTTTTCCAAGGGATCGCTAAATTTATCGTATTGCCTCGATATTCAAGCGTATCGCGCCCAGTTAGATTCTTGATCGCATAATAAAACGTATTTTCAGTGAGTTCCATCATATCTCGGGCATCTGCATACGCTGCATAAATTTCAATTTGTATAAATTCTGGATTATGTGTCGTATCAATGCTCTCATTCCGAAAACAGGAGGCAAATTCATACACCTTGGGAAAGCCACCCACGATTAGCCGCTTTAGATACAATTCAGGCGCGATTCGCAAATACATGGTTTCATTCAATTCCTTGTGGAATGTTGTAAACGGATTGGCAAAGGCTCCTCCATAGAGCGGTTGAAGCACGGGAGTATTTATTTCAATAAAGCCGCGTTCATTTAAATAATTCCTAATCAGTTGCTGACATTTGAAAATACTGATAAAATTATCACGCACTTCTTTATTCATGATAAAATCCAAATACCGTTGTCTATATCGAGTTTCGTTATCTTTCAATCCCGTCCACAGTTTCGGAAATGGACGCAGCGCTTTTGATAAAATTTCTCCTTCCTTTACTAATATACTTAATTCCCCTTTCTTCGTTTTGAAAATCTCTCCTTGAATGCCTAAAATATCCCCTAGATCTAAATATTCCTTGAAAAGCTCAAATTTCCCACATTCCCGCAGATCGATTACCGCTTGAATTTTTTCTGAAATATCAATGATGTCTAGAAAAATTAATTTTCCTGCATCCCGAATGGCCATAACGCGCCCTGCTAAGGACGCCATTTCGCCTGTATGCTCATGCGGGGCTAACTTTTGATACTTATTCAGAATGTCGGAAATTAAATGCGTAATTTTAAACTGTTTTTTCGCGAATGGATCACTCTTTTTATCGATTAGCCCTTTCAATTTGGTTAGTCGGTTTAATATCATTTCGACATTCGACATGGATTTTATTAACCCCAAAAAGAATTTAAATTTTTAGTTTTTTACCAAACCAACCAGAATCTGAAACGAAAATAGATGATCTCATCTTAATATCTATAACTTTCCCATCCGCCTTAACATTCATTTCTATTACATCCTAAGTTACTTTAAGAAAATATTGGCAGCCTTCCTCCACAACTTTGAATGGCTTGATGGGGCGGAAAAACCATGAAACAAGAAATTTATTCTATTGAAAAGAACCTGTTCCTAAAAATAATTAAAAAACTATTAATATAATCTACCTAAAAATTATTATATTATAGTCTTAACTCCCTAAAGAATATTTCATAATGGTCTTAACTAATCTAATTTATTCTTATTAATTAAGAAAAATGAATTTCTTAAACAAATTAACGAATGCCTCTCTAACAATCTGCAAAACCTTTAAAAGGAATTATAATCGATAGATCATCAATATAACCAAACATTTGAATTTTAAAATTTTACAATAAATTTTTTAACAAATAACTGTCTATAAACAGATTTAAAGCAAGAATTTCTTAATCAATTAGTAAAATTAGCACTGAACAGTTTATTGGAATAAGTTTAAATTTTACAAAAAACAAAACAATATAAGAAAAAAACAAAAAAAAAACAAAATTATAAGTGATTAAAATGGTTTTGAGCAGATTCCGCAAAGTTTCAGATAAGGTTATTAAACCAGCAGCTGAATTTGCGATAAAGATAGGTTTAACTCCTAATAAGGCTACTCTATTAGGATTTCTAGTTTCAATAGTAGCAGCAGGTATAATTTTTGTATATCCTTATTGGAATTACATTCTTATTTTTAGTGCCGGGTTAATTTTATTGGCGGGATATTTTGATGCACTTGATGGTGCAATAGCCCGCAATTCTCATCGAATCACTGCGTTTGGTGGTTTTCTTGATTCTGTATTAGATCGATATTCTGATGCATTTATGATTGGATGTATTATCTTAGTTGGATTTCCGTATTCAGTTCTGTGTGTTCCAGTCATTGGACTTATAGCCTTGGTCGGATCACTCCTCGTAAGTTATACTCGAGCACGGGCTGAAGCAGCCGGTGCGAAAAAAATGTCAGTGGGATTACTGGAACGAGGCGAACGAATGATTTTAATAATGATCGTGCTTGTCTTACAGGGATTCCCCCAATTATCGTATACTACTAATCCTCTTTTTAATTACACCGGAATTGGGATGATTATTTTGGCGGTTTTAACCCATGTAACAGTTATCCAACGGATTCTTCATGCGCGCCGTGTCCTGCCCGAAACTGAACAGGAAACTCAACCAACGGAAAATGTGGCCCCAGTGACAGAGATTTCTCCTTCTACAGAAGGAATTTCAAACCAGCCAGCCGAGATGGTAACGATGACAAACGGCGGAGCAAGAAAACGCGAAAAAGCCTTAGTTTAACTGATTTAGTAAAACATGAATTATTAAATTGTGTGATAAAATTTAGAATAACGATAATTAATTTTACAACAAAATTAAAGATAATTTTACAAGAGTAAAAAAAAAATAAAATCATGGGAGATCCAATAAAATGGTCCAAAAAAAGGAACCGAAGACCCTACAAGAGTTAAATGAAATTTTGCTTGATAAAGAGCATCTGAAAGAACATAATGTCACCAAAGCAATGGGAAGATTGGCGTTAAAGCTCACTAAGGCGAATCTCTGGATGTATATTCTTCGCCTGTTAGAGGATGCACCCCTATATGGCTATGAAATCAAGCAAAAAATTGAAGATAAATTTGGATTTACCCCTGCCATCGTATCGGGCTATGTCATTCTCTATAAAATGAAGCGAGATGGACTAGTTCAAGTGGAATGGAAAACGAGTGACGAAGAGGGAAAGCCGAACAGAAAATACTACACCTTAACCGATACTGCAAAGAGTGCCATGAATCGCGCTAAAAAATATTTAGAAGTGCTCTTAGCGACCGTTTTTGATAGAGCAGATAGTAAATTTTAAAAATTGCTTTTTTACCTTTTTTCTTTTAAATCGCGTCCAGAAATCCTAATTTTTTCAACTC
Organism: uncultured archaeon; assembly: GCA_964353755.1. Lineage (GTDB taxonomy): Archaea > Asgardarchaeota > Lokiarchaeia > Helarchaeales > HEL-GB-A > CAYGYC01. The sequence continues at coordinate 26,814 of CAYGYC010000009.1, forward strand.
AAAAAGCACAAAGACGATGCAATGGCTGGCAAGATAGCTTTGTGAGCCCAAGCTAATCCGTTTCACCCCTAATTGATTTAAATCTTCTTCTTCCTGCTGATTCAAATCTAGATAGTCACTCAGAACAAAGGATAGAGAATTCACATTTCTCTGGTTCTTTTTCAATTCGTTAAGATACTTGTGAAACGGCATCGATTTTTCCTGCAACAGGAAAACCTCTCCTTCTTGCAATAATTCAGTAGCTATTTGGAGGAAAGAGTTCTTTGCCAGGTGAATCCCCTCGACGGTTCTCTTATTTAGAGGATCGAGGAGTGTTTGGAATAACAGAGCCATCCCAATTTCATCTTGGGGCAATTCCTTCAGGCGATTTCCGTTAAATTCAACTGATTTTGGCGGATCGGGGGGGCCATTTAATACCGTATGAAAAACCCTATTGCGAAATCCGAAGGAGAACGTGGCTAATATGCACCGGAAAATGACATCTAATCGCCCTGACGTGCCCGGGAGATCTTTTATTAAAAATTTGTTAGTGGTTACCCCATGAGTGGATTTCACTAAAAAATGAAGGGATGGAATGAATTAGCCCTCGCTACCTACTTATTCTTCCAATTCTTCCAATTCATCCGATTCGCCAAGAAGCGCCCCCACGAATAATCCAATAATGGAAATGAACTTGTTTTTATCTGGTCCTTTCCCCTTAAATTCAATATCGCCTATAATATCCAATGACGTATAATCCGTCTGCCCCGTAATCCAATTTAAAAAATGCCCATCCAAAGCGGTAAAGGTCAGGTCCGGATTGGGATTCTTCCCTTTTTCTATAGCTAGTTTTCCCTCTCGTATGATTATGCAACAATCCTCTCCAGCTTTCACAATGAATTGAATTATGCGGTTCCCCCACTTCTTTAATTCATTCTGGATGGAGGTTGAATTATTCACTACCTTTTTAAATTCATTTAACGCTTCCCACACATTCGTTACGTCCATATTCCCACACCTATATTTCATTTATCTCATTTTTATTTTCTATAAAATTCTGGTCCTCACGTTTATTTTAATTTTTTTCAGGAATGATCCCTACATTTTCACAAGATTTTTTAAGTCTTACACCAATCTATTATTGAAGCAAAATGAAATTCCGTCATAGATCTGTATGGATATTAATTATCTGCAGTCTTTTAATCGTAACAGGGTTCATTCTCCTCATTAATTTGAAACCCTCCTCCTCCTCTTTCGCCTTAATGAGATCCATTACCCTTGATGGCGCCAATGGGACCGATGCGGCCCTTGGGATGGTAATAGATGATCAAGGTAATTTATACGCTACAGGATTTGTTACAATTCCCGGGAGAGGTACCGATATCTGGCTTGCTAAGTTTGATTCTAATCTTTCGCTTCTACTAAACATAACAATTGATGGATCTGCACACATTAATGATATGGGGTACATGCTTGAATTGGATAGTAATGGATATCTTTATCTAGTTGGGTATATCGGAGAGGTTGGGGAAGGACCCAATATATTTCTCGCTAAATTTAATGCAAGCACCCTCGGATTACTAAAAAATATTACTATTAATGGTGGCGCTAATAGCGTCGATGAGGGATATGGCATTCTTCTCAATGAAAGCGGGGATTTGTACATCACCGGAACCGTCACCGAACCGAGTGAAGGGTATAACATTTATATTGGTAAATTTGATACAGAGTTAAATCTTCAAAAAAATATTACTATAAATGGCCCAGCAAACCGCTCCGATAAGGGGCGTTTCTTAGCACTTAGTGAAGAGGGAAACCTTTTTGTTAGTGGATCTGCTTCACAAGCAGGGACCGGCTATGATTTTTGGTTAGGGAAATTCGATACGAACCTTAATATAGTGTGTCAGAAAATTATTGCTAGTCCAACTGTTGGGGAGGATAAAGGCTATGGGATCACTCTCGATGGAGAGGGAACTCTTTATGTGACCGGCACAATAAATAATTCTATTCAAGGCTTTAATATCTCCCTCGCTAAATATGATACCAATCTTAATCATCTACAAAATATCACACTGAATGGCCCCGTTAATGGCGAAGATGTCGCCTATTCCATCTTCTTAGATGCTGGAACGATCTATCAAACGGGGGTTTATAGTGAGACTTTTGCACTCGGGGGCGCCAACATTTGGATTGCGCGCTATGATATAAATTTAAATCTTCAAACCTATACTACCGTTAATGGCTCAATGAATAGTTACGATACCGGTTATGGGATTATCAAGGGTCTTGGACAAGATTTCTATGTCTCAGGCTATGTAAGTGAAACCTCGGGTGGAATAAATATTTGGCTTGCGCGTTATAGAATGTAACATCATTTATTTTAAGGGTAAAAGGGTAATTTATACCTCTTTTCTAAAAAATAAAGACCGATGCGTTTTAATTTTAACTTTAAGTTTAAAAATAAAGACCGATGAGTTTTAATTTTCACTCATATTGTTAATCTTAACAACATTAATACCTCCAGAAAAAAATAATTTGAAAGGAGCGAAAAGAGATTCCCAAAAAAAGGAAAAACCGTGGTAGAAATAAAGGTAATTCCGGCAATGTAGGCTTCATTCAGTGCTCTAAATGTGGAAAGCGTGTTCCACGAGATAAGGCCAAAAGAGTCACTAGGTATGTTTCGCTCGTAGATTATCAGATGAGTAAAGAATTAAGACAGCAAGGCACCTATGTTCCGAGACAACAAGTGCTCAATTTCTATTGTATCTCGTGTAGTGTCCATCAACATATTGTCACAGTTAGGTCAAGGGATGAGCGCAAAAGAAAAGTGGACTAATTTTCCAAGCGATCCTTCTGAGAATTCTCCAATTTTCGATTTCATCACGCTTTTATCTTAAATGCGATTTTGCATGTTTTAAATTGATTAGTGATGCCTTTGAATGAATCAGAAAGAAAATTAGTCACGCGATTTTGTCAAGTGGAAGGAATTAAATCAGCCACCTTGAAGATGATGCAAATGATTCTCCGCTTTCAAGATTATGTGGAGCATAAAAAGGAAGAGCCGGATTGGCAAACCCTCCTTTCTTGGGTGCTGAATTTTCTCTTCACTGATATCAATCAAGTGGCGAGCATAACGCAGAGTAAGTACCTTGTGGAAGCGAATAATTTAGTAGCCGAAGTGATAACAGATATAACTGCCGCGCAGCCGAATTTTCAACAAATAATCAATAAATTGCGCGAAGCGGTTACCAAAATCACTTCTGAAGCGGCAACCGTGGCAAAAGAGTTAAAATTCTAATTATTTCATCTGATTTTGTTGAATAAAATTCTCAATTCGGGTGTAGATATCTCCTTGTACGAGAAAACTCTTAAGTCCCTCCGGAGATCCGATGAGGTAGGAAACGGCTTTTATAGCGAACTGGATGGCTTGAAGGGGGTCTTTACATTTAAGGTATTCCATCAAAAAACTCCCGAAAAAGCAATCACCCGCCCCAGTTGTATTATATATCTGGTTTAATAAGATCGCTGGGAGCTTTACCAGTTTCCCATCATAATACAGAACGGATCCCTTTCGACTTTTAGTGATAATAAAGGTTTTAACTCCGATATTTGATAAATAAGAGCAAATGTCTCTCATTCGGGAGGCGCCTGTGATCACTCGTGCTTCGCCTAAATCTAATTTTAAAATATCAATATAAGATAAGGTTTCATCGAGCTTTGGGCTCGACCTGAAAGCCAAAGTGCCATCGGTATTGCGATGGCGAATCAGCCCCTGTATATCCAAAGCAACCAAGGAGCTTGACTTCTGTTTAGTGCTAATTATTGTCTCTAATGGGATTTCATTGGCAATTGGCCCAAAATATATCAAGCTCGCCTCAAACATTTCTTTGGGGAAATCCTCTATTGTAATTGGGTCACATACCGATTTCAGCGTGAGTTGGCGTTCATCACCCACATATTCTAGTCTATAGCGGGTGGAACGCCGTTTCACCCGGTATACATACTGGATATCCACCGCATTATTTTTTAGTAGCGATAGAAAAGCGTCGGGATAGTCTGGACCTATTTTAGAAACCACTGCAACGGGCTCTGCCGTTGTCAAGCGTGCACAGACAACTGAAGAAAAGTTGGCTGTCCCGCCCATGGAAAGAGGACGGCGTTTCTGATCAATAATTACCTCATCAATGCACACATGACCAACTATGAAAACTGTCATGCTTCGTCAATTCTCCAGAGAGCTTATTAACGATATTAATAAGAAACCAAGAGATAGTATTGCTTTGCATCGTTAACCTTCTAATTACTTATAAAAATTGGTAATTTTCTACAAAATTCCAAAATTTATGGTAATCTTCAATCTGTCCCGTAGGGGATAGACCAGCCCTAAGGTTCTCAGGCTGTGTGTTCGTCACCGAATTCAGTCCATTCTTCACTAATAATGCTGTTCGCATTACTTCTGAAGGTCTGAAGGACGTTATCCCGCTGTGCTGGAAGAAGTCATGGATTCGCGCCC
>CAYGYC010000010.1:0-31142 GCA_964353755.1 uncultured archaeon
TGAGGAGCTGGTTTTACCGCGGCTGCTGGCACCAGCCTTGCCCTCCCCTTATTCCTTCAGCTACTTATACTGAAGAAAAGCCCGAAGGCACTTGGGATGGCCCCGTCGCACTTTCGTGCATTGCGGAGATTTCGCGCCTGCTGCACCCCGTAGGGCTTGGGACACTATCTCAGTTCCCATCTCCGGGCTCCCGCTCTCACGGCCCGTACGGATCACAGGCTTGGTGGGCCGTTACCCCACCAACAACCATAATCCGCCGCAGTCTCATCCTACGGCAAGCTCTCGCTCATGGCCTAGAGAGTTCCTTTCAGTCACGCAACATTCCAGTCCGCGTGGCCTATGGGGAATTAGCCACAGTTTCCCGTGGGTATACCCCTCCATAGGGTAGATTAACTACGTGTTACTGAGCGGTTCGCCAATGATACAGGCATGAAATATCATTTAGACTTGCATGGCTTAGTCCCATCCCAATAGCAATCCGGTCTAGCAGGATCAACTAGTTATAAGATACGGTCTAATCAAGGAAGGATTGGCGTTCCGACGTCTAGAAATGGAAGGAAGACAACCCATCATCTCAGGAAATTCCTACATCAGGGTCGACGCCTGAATTCCATTAAGATAGACTCGGAATCACAGGGAATAAAAAAAGGGGTCAATCTGTATAGCGATCATATCATTAAGCGTCTGCGTGGCACTCATCATCAAAAACCCGATACGACTTACTGCCGTCCTTTCATATCCTTTCAACGCTAGATGATCCAGTATCGGATTTTCAACTGTGCCCTTGGCTCCGAAGTGAAACAAACTTCGGAGTTGCATCTCACACATTGATATACAATCCGATTAATTATAGATTTCGGCAATGTATGAAGGAAGGGTGATCCTATAAAGATGTTGGTTTACATGGGTCTAAAGACGGGGGGTGAAGGGTGGATTTTAAACATAGGGGTGTAAAATATAAATAGAATCGATCACAGGGTAGCATGATCGAAAGAAATCGGAACGGAAAGGTGGAGAACTCCAAATAGGAGGCGAGATGCTTTTGAAGAGATGGGGAAAATTGGCAGGATTTCATTTTATTTGCTACATGGGAGAAGGATGGACTTGGTTCAAAGGGAACGCAGAGTCTAATTTGCATAAAAAGTAATACAACAGATACAAAGCACCGGGAAGTAATACGAAAGACATCAGCACCCTAAGCAGGTGGGTTGCCGAGGGAAATGAATTTGGTGGGTACGGTCCCCCAACAAAAAGGAAATGTAGGGAGGAGGGGGTTGGGGTTAAAAAACAGATGGGGGATGTACCTTTCACCCTTGGGATATCGCAACATCCACGAGTACATTTCGTGATAGTGATTTTTGATTAAGATGGTTCTGTTTTTTTATACATCAACCAATAGAATTATCTACAAGATGGTATTTAAAAACCTTAGTTGAAATAAGTAGTATATTCTTCAAGTGAGTATATGGTAACCAGAGCCAGTGCAAGAGCTGGTTAGAAATAAGTGGAAGTGACGATTATGGCAAATCCTGCGTATGAGGAGATTATGGAGAAATGTAAAGAGGCCGTTGAAAAAGTTTCGCGAAGAGAGATGTATATGGACCTTTTGTATGATTCTTCCTCCTTAACCCAGATTTATAAGGATCGCACGGATGAGGAATTAGTCGTCTATCCGTTAATGGAGGGATTTGTCGTGCGTGGATATAAGGGGGGGACATGGCGGGAATTTGGGCTGCAAGATCTCGAGCAGTTGGAGGAAGTCATCGGAAAATTGAAGAAAATGAATTCTTCGGTGAAGAATCCAGTGTCGTTGCGGGAATTCGAGGCCTGGACGGTCAATAAAGAAATTAAAGGCGAGATCCCGCCAGAAAGTATTTCCATTGATGAAAAAGTTGAGCAAGTGAGGGGGATTTATGATGAATTAAAGAAGATGGATGAGCGGGTAATTAATCTGCGTGTAGTCTATTCCGATTCTACGATGGAACGGATTTTTGTAAATAATGAGGGGTGTGTATTGCGGCAGAAGCTTCCGCGAACGCGTCTCTATATGCAACCAATCGTCAAAGAAGGCAATCGGGTGGAGTTTGATTATTTTTCAGAGAGTGGGGAGAGAGGCTTCGAGTTAATTCACTCAATAAGGAGGGAAGATCTCCAGCAAATTGTGAATAATTCACTAGAATTATTAAAAGCGGAGAAAAGTCCCTCGGGAACGTTTCCGGTGATTGTGGATCCCGATATGGCGGGGTTAATTGCCCATGAGAGTTTCGGGCATGGTTTAGAAGCTGATCAAATTCTGCGGGATCGGTCCTACTTAAAAAAATTTCTCCATAAACCGGTCGCCTCGCAGATTTGTAATCTAGGTGATTCCCCTCTGGTGAAAGGAAACATTGGGTCCTTCTTTTTTGATGATGAAGGGATCCGGGCGAAAAAGACCGCGTTGGTCGAGAAGGGCATTCTAAAAAATGTATTACATGATCGCTACACGGCTTCAGCCATGAATCTCCCCCCGGGTGGCAATGGACGACGGGAATCATATGCAAATAAACTCCATGTGCGGATGACCAATACCTTCTTTGAAGCGGGGGATTTTGAATTAGACGAATTAATGGAAGGGATTAAATACGGCGTGATGTTGATTCGCGGGTTCTATGGCATGGAAGATCCCTTAGCCGGTGGTATGCAAGTGACTTCGAAAAAAGGCTATCTGATTGAGAAAGGCGAAATAACGAAGCTTTTGGGATCGATTACCTTAAGCGGCTATGTATTGGATGTATTGAAATCGATTGATGCGGTTGGTAAGGGGCCATTACAGTTCCGAGGCGGGACGTGTGGCAAAGGCCATGAGGATTATGTGCCAGTAACCACGGGAGGGCCCCATTTTAGAGCACAAAAAGCGGTGGTGGGTCCAGCATGACCGATTTGAATGGCGTAATGGATATTATTGTGAATCGCATAAAAGCAATGCGCATCGCGGTGTGGGACGTCTATTGTATTTCCACAGATACTTATGAGAATCAATTCCGGCAGTATGACATTGAAATTACCCGGCAGGCGGTGAATTTCTATTACATCCTTCGGACCTTTTATAGGAAAGGGGAACAATTTGGGGTAGGCGTTATAAAAGCGAATTCTGTGAAGCCCGCGCATATTGATACTTACCTGAAAAAATCACAAGAGTTAGCGAAATTAAATAAATCTTCCAAATATGACCTGCCCCAACCCGGACAGACATACCCTCACCTGAAATTGGCTGAAGAGAAAGTTGTTGCTAATCCGGAAGGTGTTCTATCGGATACATCAGAAAAAATTAGAAGTATAGTTCAAGATTTAAAGCAGGTAAAACCCACTTTTGGAAAATTAAGAATCTATATTTCTTCAATGGCTTTAAGAAATAATGAAGGGATTGCCTTAAATGATCGTAAATCCTCTTTCTTTCTAGAATATCCTCTTAAAGCAGAAGAAGCCGGCAAATTAGCAGAATATTGGGGCCTGCGATATTTTAAAAATTCCGCTCAACTAGATTTGCAAAATCGATTGTCAAGGTGGGCGGAAATTACCGTGGATTCTCTGCATGCCAAAACGCCAAAGATGGCAAAATCGATGACCGTAATTTTTCATCCAAAGTTAGTCTGTGATGCGTTATCTAATACCGTTGGGTATCATTCCACAGGAGCAGCGATTTATGATGGGGTTTCAAAATTTCAGAAAGGTGCTACGGTTGCATCAGACAAATTTTCGCTCACAGACAATGGATTAATGGAAGATGGGATTTTTGTGGGAAATTGGGATGGGGAAGGGAACCCCCAACGACACACGCCCCTCATCAAAAATGGAGTTTTTCAAAATTTCTTATATGACCAGAAATATGCCGCCCTTGAGAAGAATAAATCGACGGGAAACGGGCTCCGAAATACCAATGGGACTATTTTGAATTCAGTCACCAATTTAGAGATTGAACCTGGCTCCGAATCACTCGAAGAATTAATAGCATCTACTAAATACGGCGTATGTATCGAAGAGTTCTCCTGGTTAAATCCCACCGAAGAGACCGGATTTTTTGGGTCAGAGATTCGAAATGGCTATCTCATTGAGAATGGAAAGAAGACCTGCGCCATAAAAGGTGGCAATCTGAGCGGCAATACATTTGAAATGATTAGGGCAATAGAAGGAGTTTCAAAAGAGCGAATAATTGAGAGTAACTACAAGTTTCCCTATATAAAATTTTCCGGGTTAATCCTTTCATCGTAAAAAAATGCGGAGGGTGGGAGTTTCCCAAGATGAAATCCATCATCTTGTTTTGAACCCACGAAAGCTTGCGCATCTTTATCGGACGATAAATTTTCTACGCTACAGGGTCCTAAGCCCTGCTCCTTTAGCCATGCTCGGATACCTCCGCGAATTTGAAATAAAAGAAGGGCCGAGACCGGGATTCGAACCCGGGCCACTCTCCGACTCGTTCGCTGCAAACGGGTCAAAGGATCCACAGTCCCTTAGGACTTGGGGTTTCACCAAATCTGCTATGATGAACACTACCACTACCCCATCTCGGCCATTATTAAACGATTTGATATGGATGGACCGGCCGGGATTTGAACCCGGGGCGTATGGTTATGTCAATGGTGGCATAAACTCCACGATGCCAACGTGTATCGCGCTACGAAAAGTAATCATAGCGTGGCGATCTTCCAGCTGATCTACCGGCCCATGAGTTCAATTCTAATAATAAGTTAGTTACACTAAGCGAACTTTATTTAGTTTCTTATTTTGCCAAGTATAGCGCCTAATTCGTTTGCTACGACCAAAACCACAAGCAGCACAACACTTATGACGCAGATGATAGGAATGGCGACCACAACGGCGGCAGTGCATGTGGGTCTTTTTGGTGTTATGCTTTCCAGCAGAAGGGGTTCCTTTTACCATGGTTTCACCTGAAACGTCTTAATCCTGTTTAAAAGTATTATAATCAACTAGTTTATTCTTTTGAACGCTCGATATGAGTGCGAGGTGGACTGATAATAATGACATTATCGCCCCGAACTATAATAGTTCCGACCTTTAAGATTTCTTCATTCCCTTCATCATTCATATGAACTTCTTCGGCATCCTCTAAAACCAGGTTCATATGTTGGTCAAATCCACGTAGTTTACCGCGTAATTCTCTTCCACCTTTTAATTTGATCAGTACGCGCATATCGAGTGATTTTGAAAGTAGCTCCAGCGGTTTATTCATTTGGATTGCCATATTTTTTCACCATTAAATTTTCAAATTATTTATTAATTTTATATTTATTTAGTATTCGTGATCGAACCTAATTCTTAAAATTTTCTGTGGAATGATGTTGAATTGATGGAAGCCAGAATTTATTTCCCTTCCAAATTTTTCCCAAACTCCCACATTGGATCGCCGACGTAATGCAAATTTTTGACAGCTTTTCCCTTTTTTTCTCGAGTGATTTCACTTCTTTCAATTAAAACAACCCCAATAGCTAAGGGTTTTCCATGTTTTTCATCCACAACAACTACATAATCGCCAACTTTGATATTTTCATCGGTAGCGACTATTCCAGGATTCATTACATCGGCGCCGCGAGCAATGAAACTCACTGCGCCTTGGTCTATGACCACTTTTGGGAGTTGAATCAAATTTTTTAATAGCACACGCAAGAATGGAATAGTATAACCTTCCATTTCAAAGAAATATAACTCACCATTGATAAGATAAAGCGTGGTGCCATCTTCCAGAATCCCTGTTTCTATAGTATCATTTTTTTCGAAGAGATTGGAAGATTTTGGAAAAATGGTTTGGATTCGTTGCTGAAATTTCTTAATATCTCCGGATTTTATAAAGTGTCGATTCTTTATTTTCAAACGTTCAAACATCGAAGGCAACTCTATTTTAACCGAATGGTTTCTAAATTTTGAGGGGCGCGCGTTTCGATTCGTAATAATTTATGAATGGAACTTGCCAATCCTGTACATTTGGAATTTTCACCATGGCAAACAATGATTCGTTCTGGTTTTGGTTCAACCTTTCGGATGAAATTGATGATTTGCTGACGCGAGGAATGCCCAGAAAACCCTTCATTCGATACAATCTTCATTTGAACATGAACAGACGCCGTTCGATCCTGATCTACTTTCATTGGAATATCGCGCCATCCTTTCTGAATTTGTCTTCCGAGGGTCCCTTCCACTTGGTATGATACGAAAATGAGTGTATTCAATGGATTATTAGCTAATTGGCGAAAATATTCGACCGAAGGACCTCCAGTAAGCATCCCAGAGGTTGCCATAATGATGCAGGGGTCTCCTTCGATGATATCTGTGCGGATTGAATGGCTATCTACTTGAATGAAATATTCAGAGAGAAAGGGATTCATTCCTTGGTGAAATATCATTTCACGCAAATCTCGTGAAAGATATTCAGGGTGTGTGGTATGAATAGCCGTAGCTTCTGAGATTAATCCATCGATATAAACCGGGACTTCGTCAATTAAGCCTCTCCGTATAGATTCTTCGATCACAATCAATAATTCTTGCGCTCGACCGACGGCCAGAACGGGAATGAGAACTTTCCCATTTGCTCTAATGGTTTCATTTATAATCGTGGTCAATAATTTTTCAGAATCTCGGCGGGCAGGCATCATATCTTTCGCACCACCATAAGTGCCTTCGATAATCAGCGTCTCTAATCGTGGAAAATCTGTAGTTGCTGGTTCTAATAGGCGAGTTTTGGCATATTTGAAGTCGCCGGTGTATGCCAAATTATATAATCCATCACCTATATGCAAATGAACAATTGATGACCCAAGAACGTGCCCCGCATTATGTAAAGTTAATCGCACATCTGGAGCAATATCTGTTACCTCCCCGTATTCTAAAGGAATCGTGTGTAGAACCATACTTTTTATATCTTTTTGACTGTACGGTGCAAATTTCCCCTCCCGTTCAGTTACATCCAGATAATCTAATTGCAGCAAGGTCATTAAGTTTCTGGTCGGTCTGGTGCAATATATTGGCCCATCATAACCGTATTTGTACAAAAAGGGAGCAAATCCATGATGGTCTAAGTGGGCATGGGAAATAATGACCGCATCTAGATCTTCAATATTAAAATCATTTATATTTAAATAAGGGTAAAGTTCAGAACTTGAATTAGTGCCTACATTAATTCCACAATCCATAATTATATTACTTTTTGTGGTTTGAATTAAAATACACGAGCGCCCGACTTCTCTAAACCCCCCTAATGTCATTAATCGTACGTAATCATCTTTTAGAAAAATCGGTCGATGAATTCGCATCCCAATTTTTCTCAATAACTTTTTACGCATCTCACTTTCTTGTTTCATCGCATGTCTTAATTTCAACACTAAATTGGAGGTTAAAGGGGGCGTACGAACAACAGAGGGTCGCCATAACACGGTTTCGGTAATTTGTTTTAAGGTTAATCCGCCGCGTCCAATGACTAATCCCGGCTTTTTTGCCTCAATAATCACTTCTCCCACATTAGGATCAAAGGAAATCGCGGTGATTCCCGCTTCTTCGGGACATAATTCCATGATTTTTTGTTTTGCCTCTTCTTGAGGAAGTCGAACGGAGGGATCTGATCGGATCACTAATCTTTTTCGGATTTTTTTGGCAATATCCTTTACAATCTCCCGTGATTCCAACAAAATTTTTGGGTTTTTAGAATACAACGCAATCTCCGGGCCTTCAAATTCAATGGCTGTTATGTGAACATTTTCAGGCAGATTTTTGATTATCAGATCTTTAAGTTCTTCTAGTATACTTTCAATTAACATAGTTACATCTCAACCTATCTAGTAATTCGTAAAGAAAAGATCGCTCTCTAGAAAATAGAGTCTGTAAAATTTACTCTACTTTCACAATTCTTTTCCGATTTTCTTTAATTCGGTGGTAATTACCTGATCACTTATTCCAGTATATCCCTTTCCCTTATCGATATACACGACATCAATTCCATTCCCAGAACCTATGTCTCGCGCAATGGCGGATCGTACAGCATGTATTGCAAGAGGGATTGCTTCTTTAATAGTTATTTTTTCAAAGTAGGCATCCTCCAGCACACCATAGGCCATCGGAGTTCCTGACCCCGTCGCACAAATGGTCTTTTCTTCAATTAATGAACCAATCGCATCTAACGTATAAATATGAGCCCCTGAATCATCGTAGCCGCCAATGATTGTCTGCGTTAAATAGGGAAAAATTCTCCTACCAAATAGATAGTAGGCAAATAAATTAGCCGCCGCACTTACGGGAATAGGTTTCATATTAAATAATTTGTATAAATTATATTCGGCAATCATATAGTCAATTAATTTTTGCGCATCCGCAACCACGCCCGCTGTAGTCGTTGCAATGTGATCTGCAAGTTTATAAATCTTTTTGGTATGCTTATGGGCTACATAATACCCTGCAGTAGCTCTGTGATCACTTGCAAAAACTACTCCATCTGCACATTTAATTCCTATAGTTGTCGTACCCGTATGAAGAATTTGTTCCTCTTGATTCGAATTTCTTGGATACATCATTTCTTTCCTGTCCTTTTCATCGCTTTTTCTCTTTTTTTTACCAACCCTATTCCATTATCCTCAATTACTCACTAACTTGAGTACTTTTATGAATAGTGGTTGATAAAAGTAACATTGGTTGATAAAAGTAATCTATTGTTATTTACTTAAAATACAATTTAAAACTAATCTATTCAATTTATTTTTAAAAACTAATCTATTTAAATTAATTTGTTTTTAGAATAATAATTTATAAACTTTTTTAAGAACTTCTAAATTTCGAGCATACAAATATGAGTAAGATTATTACTTTAATTGGTATTAAATTAGCCAAAAAAAACCGAAACTTTCTTTTCGCAGGTGCAGTCAAGGAGTGTGAAAACTGTAATTCCTCCTTAAAATCTGTCTGTATTGAAAATCTAGAAAAAGATCGAGTGTATAAAATTCTTGAAATCCGAAAAGTTATTCATCCTTGCCCCGTTTTTGAAGGTGGGGTTACCATCATCGAAGTTGAAAAGGCTCCCATAACAATCGCCATTGATATTAAAACTGCATACGAAGGCGCCACGATTTCATGTAATATTCCGGATTGTAATGAAACTTCTTGTTATAATTATTCTTACTGTAAGCCGCTGGGAATTAAACCCGCAGATAAATTTAAAATTCTAAAAATCCTAGGAAATCTCCCCTCTACTTGTAGCAAAGAAAAAAGGCTAAAACTGGTAGAGGTTAAATGATAAGTATAAATAATAAATAATAGGTATATTCATCCAACAGATATTTTGTGAAGGCTACACAATTACATTGTAATTAAGGATGTGAAGGCGCGAGATATGTCATTGAAGGAAAAAAATAATCACACAATGAAGGGTGTAAAGGCAAGAGATATTATGGTAACAGAATTATTAACGATAAACCCTACTGAGAAGGTGGCAGCTGCGGACTTACTTATGGTCAGGAATAGTATAGGCGGGCTTCCGGTCATTGACAATGAGAAGTTAGTCGGTATTTTAACTCAGCGCGATATTATGTTATCGCGATTTTCTATTTCAGTCGGAGGGTTACAAGTTGAAGATTTAATGACCCATAATCCCATTTCAATTTCTCCTGATACCTCATTAGAGGAGATCTTAAATATCATGCTTACTAAAAATGTGGAACGGTTACCCGTGATTAAAGATGAGAAATTAGTGGGTATGGTTATGCACGGGCAAATATTGAAAAAGTTGTATGAACTGCTGTAATGTCATCAGTTCATGACAATTTTTCCAGCACTACGATTGTGTAAAGGGGCGAAATGAGGCAATTCGATGAATAAAAAGAAGGATCCAATTTTTTCTATTATTTTTGTCGAATCCGCCTTAGAATGTATTACTTTTCTACCCAAACACCAAAGGGGCTCTCTAAAGCTTCAGCACCAAAGGAAGAAGCCGTTAAAGAAGACGCTGTTAGATGTTTCGATTCATAATCACCTCATGAATAATTTACCTGAAAAAAATAAACGAGGGCGGCCCGATATTATTCACACCGCGCTTTTATTGGCCTTGGGGACCCGATTAAATAAGCAAGGATATTTACAGATTTATGTTCATACCAGAAACGACGAAATTATTACAATTAATCCGGAAGTTCGAATCCCTCGCAATTATAATCGATTTGTAGGGTTGATGGAGCAATTATTCGAAGTTAAGACGATTCCCCCTCCTACCGAAAGGCCCCTCCTTGCCTTAACCTCGCAAACCCTAGAGGACTTACTTCATCACTTAGAACCAGATTTAATACTACTTTTCACCGAAACTGCGCCCATTATCAATAAGGAAACTATCCAAAATCTGCTTTCAGAAAAATTAAAAGTTGCTATCTTAATTGGTGGTTTTCCACATAGTGACTTTTCTGAAAGAATTTATAAAATACCTGCTATTAAAGTTTCTATTTATTCAGAACCGTTGGATACCTTAGTGATTTTGTCTTATATACTTCTACTTATAGAGGACACCGTAAAACTGAAAACAAGTCTTTGAAAAATAAATGCTTAGAGCGTACCTTTATTGTTAAATTATTTAAGTTAAGATTTTAAGTTCGACAATTAGGCTTTTTTTAACTTCTTTTTTTCAATCTACTTAAATTTATGGGATGATCACCTTTATAAATGAGTTCATAGATGAAGCGTGCCATCTCCCACTGTGGACATTGGTGCTTCAACTCGACAAGCCATTCAGCAAAGTGTTCATTGCAATAGCGTTTAAACGCCTCACACTTCGCGCCCAAGGTGGTCAAATCCGAGTTATAGCTTGCCAAATCCCCTTCATTTTTTGCCCAGCACAGGAACATGTAAACGATAAATACAAGCGTAATAAAACAATATTGCCCTTCAATATCCCGCCACATGCAGCCGTGGAGCTTTAAATGCTGGTTTTCGTCCCGATAACTCGTTTCGATGGCCCACCGTTGGGTATAGAGCTCGATAATTGCTTTAGCAGACTTCTCGCACATGTCCGAGACCACGCAGATCCATTGCCCCGGGTATTTCTCGACCCATTCCTTGGCGTCATTCCATTCACCCTCTTTTGCATAGACCAAGAGTTGATTTCCAATACTTTTAATAAATACATCGCGGCTCGCTACCCGAAAGTATCGTTTGGCGCCAGTTTTGGCACTCAGCACTTCGATCTGCTGATACTCGGCATCGGGAATACTGGCCTGGAGATCCCGAATAGTCCAATGCCGTTTTTGGTAGGTACATTTCCAATTGCGCTTGATTTTGGCGACATAGGACATTTCGTGGGCGTGAAGTTCTTTGACGTTCTCTTTGGTCAGAAAATAACAGTCCATCACCCACGTTTTACAGGGTAAGTTGAGGGCACTGAAGCGACGAATGAGTATCCGAGCTATTTCATTTTTGGGCAGATAGTCCGCAGGCATCCCCCACTTTTGGAGTTCTTGCTCCCGCCGAAACAAGTTTCGATCCAGGGGGTACTCGATCTTCCCACCGAAATAATGCGTGCTAATTAAAGACAACCCTAATACCGTCTTTCTCTCCGCAGGCGCATAGAAATAGTCGACGCCTTCGATCTGGTCCCCCGTTTTCGGAATGATATGTTCATCCAGGGCTACCACGCCGGTCGGTTTAATCGCCAGTTGGGGGACTTGTTGGAACTTTAAGAGGAGTTCTTGAAAGATAGTATTCACCACCGTTCGCAATTTGCGTAAGGTCCTGTTTAAACGCCGCTCATTCATACCTCCAATGGTATTTTTGGCAATTTTGTTAATGGATGGCTGATCCTCCAGAATCAAGCCTGTGAGATAATCGAGAAAGGACCATTGCAAATCCTCTTGCAAAGGAAGCCCGAGATAGTCGAGAAATTTCGCGAGTAATTCGTTATTTTCCAAATAGATCATGAATTTATATCCAGTTCGCCCTATAATTTATAGTGGCATATTCTTGGGAGAATATCATCCGCTTCAAAGACAAATTTTTAAAAATACGCATCACTTACTTTAAGGTGTCGAACTCAAGTTAAGATCTATATAATAAAAATAATAAATCATAATGATATTACAAATCCTTTTTATTTAGTAAAGATTAACGACAGAGGGACCATGGTTTGGATAATATGATCGAGAATTATCTCGTTATTTTAGCAGATCCCCTTAAATCCGTGGGAGAAAAGTTAGCCGCTTTAGATGAAATTAGTGAAATCCTCGATAAATTAAAAAATAAAGAGGATAATCGCCTTCAGATGAAGGAAAAGTTCCTTTCTTTATCAAATCTCTATAAGGAATTGAGCGAAAAAAGTGATGAGCTCCAAGAGAAATTAATTTCTATCCTTAGTTCTCGGTTTGTAAGTTGTAAGTATGACCTGAAAGCAGAGTGCATGCGATTAATCCATCATAATGGACTTCATGATATAGAGATTAACGTTAAAAGCTCAATTACGCAATTTGCATCTAATCGTAAATCCATACCTTTTTATGGACTTTTGCAAAACTTTTTAACCTTGATTCAATGGAGCCACGGGTTCGATTATAAGAAGACGATAGAATTACTTGATTATATCGTAGAACATGCCTGTGATGAATATTTCAGCGGTTTAAAGAATTTTGTAGAAGGGGGGTTTGGTGAATTGTACAAATCTTTACATTTATATGAACTGAAAGACTCCCTTGACCGATTAAAACTACATTGCGTAAAATCTATTGAAAAATCTTCTCGATATGAGGAAATTCGATCCTATATTACTGGAATTATCAGATCCCACCCGTCTGAGGACCGAATCATCTTAAACTACGAAAATAAGGAACCATACCGGGTTTGGAGAAGAGATCAGTTTGGCCGAGAAGGCTTTTTTTTTCGCATCCCAATAACCCGGAAAGAAATCATTAGAAATTGCATAGGACATATAACCTATTTTAATTTTGAACGTAATCATAAAGCTAGCAATATAATCCTACACTGGGCGGAGGTTCCTGAGCATTATAATTATAGACCTATTATAATTAATCCTGGTGAGTCATTTGATTTAGATTTTTTAATAAAATATGAGAAAGAGGAGACCCCCCGGCTTTATGTCCAAACTTTGCAACCATTATTTTTTGATCATTATTATTTCTATATCAAAGTCACCTCAGAGGGACCGAGCGGCGAGATATGGCTCGAGATGCTCCGGGATCCAGGAAACAATTCTATCGAAGTGAAAATGACGTCACCACCTGTGACCGACATAATGGAAATATTCAGTTCAGAAAGGAATATAACCCCTGGACAATCGAGTGCGGGCGATTATGAAAGGAAACCACAACCCTCTACAATGACCCAAGTTGAAGCCCCCTCTACCCTTACTGGCGTCTATGAACATCCCCTCTTTTTGAATAAATTATCACCAAAGGCTCCTACAAGCGATAATAACATTATTCCTGAGTACTCAGATTTATTGAAGGAGAGCTGGACTGAAGTAAAAAATATGTATCAGCCTTACCAAAATTTGAAATTAGACCCGCATATATGCAAAATCCTTAAAATCCTAATGGATTATAAGCGAACGACTGAAAAAGCAGAACATTGGCAAATGACTTCGAGATTTAAAAAAGAGAAAGAATTCCAAAAAGATTTATTTGCCTACTTTATTCGAGAAGGCAATTACCCCAATTCTACCTTTCAGCATGATGTGGTAACTAAGGGCGAATCGGATTTACTTGTAAAAAACCACTTGGTCGAGCTCAAACTTTTTAATAAAAAGATCGATTTTAATGAAAAGATCGACGAATATAAAGCTCAAATAAAACAATTAACTATCGATAGGGAAAAAGATATTGGGTTTTTAGTCATTATGGATAATTCCCCCCAAAAGGAGGAGGGTACTCAAAATAAAAAAAATGAAATAAAGCCTATTTTAATACGCGGGGGGCGAAATACTCAAGCTGAGAACGATTCCAATCCGATAGGTCTAATCTGTCTTTTGATTAACGGGGGGATTCCCTCTCAGCGGAGTAGGATATTACAATAAAGGCATATAATCGCAATTATCATTGCGAAATTTAAGTTCCCTCTTATTTTTCATTGTTTAATCTAGTTATTAACATTTCAAACCCAAATTCCTTTCATTTGTCTTTATATTTACCTATTTGCTAAAACTGGTCCGTGATATCGAAAAAATTTTACGGGTGCAAAATCAGTACTGATTATTACCCCTCCTTACCCCTCAATTAATCGCTATCAAAATAAGTTATATTCTGCTTATTTTCTAGATTTTTACCTTCCTTGTTCTTTATATCCTATTTTTTCATTACTTCAAAGTCGGTGTAATCGGCTTTTAATACATTTTACAGGGTCTTTCTATAAATGAGATAATGGCAAATTAAGAATATTTTCATCAAATTCTAAAGGTTCTATTTCGATGGCTATTTTTTCTAATCGTTGTAATACTGCAGATTGAATATTTTTTAGAAACATATCTCTTGCTTCTAAGATATTAAGTAGAAATTTATAAAGAGAATTCCTATCATCATCGTTATAATAACCCCCTTCTATAATTACTTTGCACCATGCATTTTGTAGTTCCTCAGTATTTGCATGTTTAATCTCATCAAGCCATTCCTGATGCATTTCTGCCCACTTTAATTTATATAGGGCCAAACCTTCTATATATCGTGGACCCCAATTATCTACCTTATTTTTAGCAAACTCCCAATATTTTTCAGCAACCTCTATTTCTTCAATCTTTTGAACTTCAAATGGGGAATCAAATGTCCTCTGTCTAAACAGTAATAATAAGGCAGCTGCCATTCGAGCTACTTTGAGATTCTCACTTTGTACCATATTGATTAATGATTTCCGTTTACTGTATATTTTCATTTGAGAAAAACGTCCTGATGGAATATCAGAGACCTGAGAAATGATGTTATACACTCTAATCATGTGTTTTTCTTCCAACACACCCGCGTTAAAAACCATCCAATAAAATCTGTAAAGTTCATGATCTATATGTCCTATGCTAGCTGGCTGAGAAATAACACCTCGACCCCCTCCACCTTGGAATGTGCAAAGGAGGGATCCATTGCTCCCCACCGCAAAAGACCTATTCCCCGTTGTAGATGGGTTCGAATATGCACACCTTTTTTGATTTTTCCTATAACGTGAATGCAAATACTAGAAAATAAATGAACAGGACGAATAGATTTACATAAATTAAAAGAAACTTTCTAACTTTTAAAAGATTTTCCATAAATTCAGGCGATAGATGGACGATTTTATTAATTATTTTCGGGTGTAGAATCAATATCACTAATATTCCTATTATAATAAATATTTCTGGAGGAAATAGATTAAAATTTAAATATAATACAATAAAATAAATGCTTAAGAAAATCGAATAGATAATGGGATAGAGTAGAAATGAGAACAGAATATATTTTCTTTCAGACATTTTTTAATCTCACACTTAAATTCTAAATTTTAGGAAGGCTCTCCTAAAAAAGATGCCCAAATACCAAATAAGAAGCTAAACCCCAACAATACGAACATTATAAAAAACATTACCTTGTCACGCGGACCAACGAATCCCGTACAATCTGGAATGGTTTTTGTATAATGAGAGGCTAACCAAGCACCACAGCAAGTTATAAAGAGACCAATATAATAAGATACAATATAAGGAATCGTTCCTTCATCCCATCCAAACTCGGGTAGAATAAAGCCTGAAAAAATATCTACAGCAATCCCAATCGCGATTAGCTCTTCAGCTGCTGCGATCCAAGTCGGAGGTGCCCAACTTAGCGGCATGGTAAATGCTATAGTTAAAAATGCAATAAAGCAACCTAAAGCCAAACCTCCAATAAACCAGTAGTCATTGTAGTGAATACCTGCCAAAATAACGAGTATTATAAAACAGATAATTGCAAGTACTAATGCTACCTTCCAATTAGCCATTATTGAGCCTATAGCAATCAACATTAAAATTAAGACAGCGCTGATGGCAGTATTCCATGTCGTCCCCCAATAACCATTTGGAGAATTAGAATCCAATGTAGAAATAGTTTCATCTAGATTTCCATTATTAGAATTATCGAAATTATTTGAATTAGGTAAATATGCCGGATTTAATTTCATTGTAGGAAATAATAAATCCATAGATAAATCCATATTTTGAATTTCATCTCTATAACCTTTCAAATTTAAAGTTGGCAAATCCATATCTAACACAATATTATAATACCAATCAATTTCTATTTGTATTCGGAGTTTAAAGCTTTGATGTCGATATTCTATGAATAAAAGCCCGAAATCTACCGCCCCTCCTGTAGTTTTTGCAAAAATTAACCAAATTACATAGATCAATAATAAACCTATTAAGAAAAGTAATATCGTCATTATTATTATAATAAAAACAAAAACTAAAATTATCAATTTAATTGCTGCCTCGATTGCTGCCATGACCGCACTGGCGAATAACCCAATGAGCCAGAGACCGAATTCTACTATTATTTCAAAGATCCACACGAAAAAGTCCCAAATTGCCTTAAAGAATCCTGAGACCACCTGCCAGAGCCAGCCAAAGAACCCTTTTGGCATTTTTCCTTGAGCCGAATTTTCATAAGTTTTACTATCCCAAGGGATAAGATCAAGTACGTCATCAGCGATCCCTAAGGTCTCCGCACGAGTCTTGGTTGCAATATTTACAACATATCCAGTCTCATTTTGGAGTAGAAGGTCAAGGATGGCTTGCGCATCGGCAAGGGGAACCTTTTCACGTATAATAAGGGAATCTACATTCTCCGTAACACTTCCTTCCTCACGATTAACTCCTACGAAATTAGCGCCAGGATAACCAGAGTCTGGATCCCCTTTAAGGCAATCTGGTAATTCATCCATATCAATTACTCCTGCGGCATTTACACTTCTTTCAATGGTAGCGTGTAATTCTGTATGCGTGTAAAGGCTTGTGGGAATAATAATCACATTCTTGCCAGCACTAAACAACCCTCCTGCTTCTTCCACATCGAGGATGATGATATTTACACGCTCAAGGGAGGAATAGTGACCATTATGTAAATTGCCTTCTGAATGAATCGCAATTGTATTCGTATGTTCCAACCATAGGGTTTTTACGCGGATCCTCGCCCAATTTGGACCTGAGCTATAAATAAACGACTGTTGATTCTGCCAAGTGGTGGTACCTACTTGGTAACTCTTATCTTGAGCGAACACCTGCGTGCCAGCATTCGAAAACCAAATTTTCCAGAGCGCAAGGTGAACCAGAACCGAGGATTCTTTATCAGAAACATCAATATAGTAAGTCATGTCAAAAATTGCGGTTTCGTAGTGCCCCCCATCCGGATCTAGCGAGGCTAGCCGGTATTCAGTGACGACGGTATTTTCGCCGACCCCCACGACAACGGCAAGCAGAGGGGAAAAGATCCAAGTGTCAAGGTGTGCCTTGCTAACGAAAACTTCAATTATAAGGTTGTGAAGTGGTTCGCGATCTGCAGGATCATTTGTGCCATCGTTATCAGTATCTTTGGATAGAGGATTAGTATTGTGAATGAGGGTTTCTACGTTATCCCACCAGCCATCGCTATCCGTATCCCGCATTTTTGGGTTGGTGATCCAGCCAGTAGCCCCGGGTGCGCTAGGATTCAATTCCTGCCCATCGGTGAGTCCATCATTATCTACATCGGGATTAATTGGATCTAGCGGGAACGTGACTTGTAATTTGAAATATTCAAGCATAATGGCTGGTTTTAGATCTTCCCATATAGAAACATAAGAATTGATTGTGATTTCCAGCCGCCAAGTCCCATAATAGTTGGGCGTATAATCAGTTATATCTGTTACGTTAAAGAAGAAGCTAGTAGAATTAACCTCAATATTCTTGTAATAGAACGCAGGGGATTTACCCACTTTATAGGCCTTGAGATTACAACTTAAATAGTCTTCGGAATCAGTAGAGATGCCAATTAGAAGTGACGCATTAGTTGCATGATTCCCAAGCTGCGTTGAAAATTCAAAGGTAGTCCCTTCTAAATAGGTCCACATATCATAAATAATATTTTCACGCATATAATAGCCACGTTCGACAGAAACTGTTTCGGCAGAATCAGTTAGTCCATCATAATCGGTATCAGGACGCGTGGCGTCAGTAATCCTTTTATCAGTTCCAGACATTCGTTCTTCTAAATCATCAAACCCATCATCGTCCGTATCCGCTTTAGAGGCGTTTGTGACGACTAGATAACTTGTCCCATTCCATAAGGTCACGTAATATCCTTCAATCTCATCAGCATCTGAGACCCCATCATTATCCATATCAAACAAGCCAGGCGATGTGCCCTGGATAAATTCTTCCCAATCGGTATCCCCATCCTCATCGGTATCTACTTTGAGCGGGTCGAACGCTCCTCTAGTTGCGTTAAATTCAATCTCAGTATAGTACCATTCTTCATAATCGGTTAAGTTATCGTTATCCGAATCGATGAGCAATGGATTGGAGGTGGCATTATACGTATGAACCCACTGCGTTCCATTGGAGAAGCATTTTCCGACGCTAATCTCCCATCCAAAGACTTCAAATCCGTCCGTAAGATTATCATGGTCTGTATCATTGTTAAGTGGATCAGTCCCTAAGAATAGCTCTCCTTTTCCGGTCCGGGGATCCAATCCATCATAGAGTCCATCAAAATCAGTGTCAGGGGAGATCGGACTAGTCCCATATATTTCCCACTCATAGAAATCTAGAATAAAATCACCATCTGTATCTGCAGAATCAGTTGCTGTCCCCTCCTGTATTTCAATCTCGTCAATTATGTTGTCCCCGTCCGAGTCTAGTGTAACCACCACCGAGAAACCGAGTGAAAATGTAGATTCCCCATCCGATGCTTCAACAAAACCTGTGTACATGCCTGTTTTATCAAATACTCTGATTAATTCAGATGATCGGCCTACTCCTCCGGGTATCACATGTGAATTTTCCTCAAGGTACCACGTGAATTCGAGATTATCAATGTCTAAAAAGGAATCCAAGGCATAGGCGCGTAAGGTTATGGGTTGCGGTGCACCATAGATGATTTTGTTCGAAACCACTAAAGTAGGTGCGACATTCAAAAAACCTAAAGAAATATACGCCTGCGAGCTAACATTACTTAATGTATCCGTAACAACCAACAGGGCTGATAAATTTGCAGCCGAGTTCCACTGTGTGAATATACGGATGTTTACAGGATCTTCAGAATCTTCTAAGTACCATTGAAACTCGTGGTTCTGTAAATCGAGAATACTGTCATCTACAAATACTTCTGCGGTAATCGTATTCCCTTCAACCGTTTCAAAGACAAACGGTCCATTTATTACAGGGGGCAGCTCGGCGATTGTGATGTCATATGTTACCGTGCCGAGAGCACTATTATCATCCGTTGTAAATAGAGTTAGGGTGTAATTTCCACTTTTGGGATAGGCATGCTCTACAATGGGCCCAGTCCCAACCAACCCATCTCCGAAATCCCAGAGTAAGTGGAGTTCAGATTGATCCGCGGGAGTATCTACAAACTCCTCCGACAGACTAAATGTGATCTTTAAATCTTCCTCCGCCCATGGCGTTCCATCGATATCAGGTAATGGAACGATATTCTGAATAGTAACTTTCATACTCTTAATGCTTGTGAAAACACCATCAGAAACAATACATTGCACTAAAAACGTTCCCGCATTAGGATAAGTATGGGACGCTTCCTCACCAAACGCTGTAGTACCATCGCCAAAGCGCCACTCTACAGATTGAATAGGATTAGGGCCATAATCCGACATATTCGCGTAGAAATCGATAGGATATTCCTCATAAGTAGAATAATCTTCGAGAAGGGATACCACTGGAGAAAGATCTTCGATCTTCAGCTCACCTAACGATTCGCCAATAGATATCGAGATACTATCTGAAGCCCCCTCATCATCTCGTGCCACAAGAGTTAGTTGATGCGACCCATATGATGGAACTTGTGTTATAGAGTAACTTAGCACCGAGGGCCACGTATTTTCAACTTGGGATGAAACAGGGATGGGACTCGAATCAAAAGATATTTCCAGCTGCAATTCATCTGCACCTGGATCAAAGACGTACCCTTCAAACGTAATCGGCATGTTAAACATGAATTGCTCGGGATTTAAATCCCATACATAGGTTTCGGGATGGTTTCCATTAAAGTTGTGAAAGTTAGCAATATCTGGGTAGTTTCCCATAAAATCGAACATAAGCCAGCAAGGATTGTCCCCATAATGAGGTTCAATCCACGTTACTTCAATGTTATAAATTTTAGAGAGGTCAAAAATAACTGGGATCTTAACTGATTGCTCATTGGGGTTCCCTGGCGTCCTTATTGTCGTAGTATTGATAATTGGTATGCCGTTTTCGTAAAGAGTTAAATACAAGGAATTACCCGGGGTTCCTGCGACGCGTAATGTAATATTGGTTATAATATAGGCAGTTGTGAGGGCAACGCTAGGTGGTGAATTTGTTACATTTACATTAATAGAGGCCATTGCGGTTTCCCCCTCAGGATCGCTAACAGTTATAAATTCGGTTCCAATGTAATTGTCCCTATAGGTATTGGTTGCATGCCACCCCTGTTTCCCAAAACTCCAATCATAATCAAGCCTATTAAAGTCGGTCGGGGTGTCATTGGCAGACGCTGTAAAGAGGTATGAATCGCCCTCATTCAATACAATGTTTTCCTTATCCAAACTAATAGTAGGGGGAGCATTTTCCACAATAACTTTTAGATTATCCGAATCCTTAACCCCATCATTATCAATTACAGTCAATGTAACCAAATATATGCCAGTTTCACGATAACTATAAGGAACTTCTATTCCCCTCGCCACTTCCCCATTCCCAAAATCCCAGAAATAGTATAACTCTTTGGCGAAATCAGAGGGTGTATCGAAGCTCTTATAAGCCGAGAAGTTGATGATCTCGTCCTCTGTTACATAAATTTCATCCTGAAGAGATGGGAGGGGATCACTCCCAATTACCGCCTCAGGAGGCTTATTGAGTATTTGAATGAATTTGTGATCATACCCCACAGCAAATTGATCATCTAACACGAAAAGTGTCACAGGATATATTCCCGCATAAGCCCAAGAATGTTGAATTTCAGTACCATTCTTAGTTGATCCATCACCCAACATCCACTGAAAAGATAACGTCTTATTATCATAAAGACTATCATTCCACGCTCCTACGGAGATCGTGATAAGTTCGTCCTCATAGGCAGTGAGAGGAAGGGCAATTTCAGCATTGGGAGCTAAATTCTCTACCGTCACGTTAACAGCAGACTGCGACATGATACCTCCCGTTCCAAACATTTGGACGGTTACTAAATACCTTCCTTCGTAAGAGAATCGATGTATTACCGATAAATCTTGGGTAACAACGGGTTCAGACCCATCATGGAAGACCCAAACAAGATACCCAATATTTTTCGGCTGCTCAATCGAAAAAATTACGGGTTCATAAACATCAACGGAAGAATTCATGATAGACAGTGTCCCTCTAGGAATTATATCACTATAATATGCAGAAATCGGTATAGCGTTATTTATCATGAGTACAATAAAGATAACCGCGCTAATTTTAATAATATTCTTATTCAAGATCAATCCCTCTATTCCAACATTGGTATTAAAAATGTCTTATAAACTCCTCAAGGTTTCCTTTTTAGGTATTAGAGTTGAAAAAGTCTTAATAAAAGATAAATATTTAAAGCTTATGTAAGTATGAATTAGAATTTCTTAATTGAATTCGCAAAAAATTAAAAGATAAATTAAAAGTATTCTAAAGATTTTTGGGAAGTTCGTTAATTGGTTACACGAAGAGTTTATTAATAATTAAGATTAATGAAATAAAAAGTGTAAAAACTAGGTGGGGGATGAAAATGAGAAAATACTTTGCTCTCAGGAAGAGTATGAGGCGAGTGGTGGTTCTTGGAGTCTGTCTTCTATTTATTCTACCAATTTTTTATCAGCAGTTAGATCCTTATACAGTTGTAAGCAATGATGATATAATTTATGTTGAGAATTCAACTGGTTTTTTTGATAATGTGGAAAATGGGACGAATGGGTGGACAACTAGCGGAGTTCCTGCTAGTAATAATACCTTTGGGTGGCATATTGTCTCTTGGAATTCTCTTAGTCCCACTCATGCTTGGTGGTGTGGGAATGATATTTCAAATTTGACGGGAAATAATTGGAATCTTAGTCTAATCAGTCCTCTTTTTGATCTAACTACAGCTTACTACGTTAATTTTTCTTTTTGGCATAGATATAGAATTGATAGTTACTTTGATTATGGGTATGTTGAAATTAATATAAATGGAACATCTTCATGGACACCAGTCTTCTCCTTTACTGGATATCAAACGAGCTGGATTAAAAACCAATCAGATATCTCCGTCTATGCAGGAAAATATATCTATATTCGGTTTCGGTTTGAGAGTGATCCTGTTTCTATCGATTCGGGATGGTATATTGATGACATAGAACTGGAAGTACAAGGGAACTTCAATGCTCCGACGCTAACTGATACTAATGTGACACCGCCTATAGGAAATACTTCAACCTTATTTACCTATTGGGTGAATTACACCGATGCGGATAATAATCCCCCAACCTCCATAAATGTAATCATCGACGAGGTTCCCTATTCGATGAACAAATATGATTTAGCAGATTTTAATTTCACCAATGGTTGTCTCTACAATTATAGCATCTACTTATCGAATGCCACTCATTCTTATTATTTCACGGCCTCGGACGGGAATTATTCAACCCGGAATCCGGTGGTCAGCAATTACACGGGCCCGACTGTAAATTTGATCAATGTTCAACCGCTTACACTGGAAAATGGGTTTGTTACACCATTTGATGGTAGAAACTCAGAAATATTCAGCTTCAATGTAACATATCTTGACCCAGAGAACCAGCCCCCGTCCTATATCAACGTCATCATTAATGGCACCTCATTCGCCATGAACCCACTGGACCCGGCTGATATGACCTACGCGGATGGAGCCGTTTACTCTTATACAACTTCACTAGCTATGGATGGTGTGTATGCCTACTATTTCAATGCCTCAGATGGGCTTTATCAAACAGGCTACCCCTCAGCAGGAGCCTTAGCAGGACCTTACACGTGGTTATATAGCATGATGGGAGGGACACCTTACAGCGGTTCACTTGATAATGAGACTGACCCCTCAGATAGTTATAAGCGATACTATACTACAAACGAAGAAGAGAAGTGGTTATGTGTAGCACTCCGCCCAGAGAGTGATATACATGTGGATCTTGAACTGTATTGGAACTTCTCCACCTTCCTGTTAGCTTCCCCCGCCTCAGATAATCGGACTAATCTCCTCATTTATAATTCCTCAAGCGATTCCTATAATAAATACTATATTCGAGCGTATATCCAAGAAGGGAGTGGAAGCTATCGAATAGAAACGGGGAGCAATCCCACCTTACCGGCTGTTCTTGATGTAGCCGATGAATACTTTACTGGCTCGTTCAATCCGAACGAAATTCTTGATGTATGGAAATTTGGTGGTCATGAGGCGGGTCGTACCTATAATTTAACGGTAAATATGGCCCCTAGCATGGATATTGACGTGTATATTTTCAACTCGACAGGTACAAGAGATGATGCCATTGCGAACTCCAGAACTATAGGGGCTGGTGTGATGGAGACGACCCTTTTTCAGCTATCAACCACCGATAATTTCACCATCGTATTCGTTAGTGAAAATGGGATTGGCGGTTCTTATTCATATAATATCACAACGGATTATTCTGCGCCAATCACGAAAATTGATTCGCCATTGAATAGATCCTACAATACTCCACTCCTTGATGTAAATCTCTCCTGCTTAGCACCGGATTTAGATACGATGTGGTACCGGGTGAGAAATGCCACTGGGTGGATCATTGTAAATACCACGTGGAACGTTGGAGCACAACTCAATTTGAATGATGGGACCTACACTCTATATGCATGGGCGAATGATACGGAGGGAAATATCCAAAATCCTCCTTCACAAGTAACATTTACAGTTGACACTGTCCCTCCAACAGCAGCTATTGATTCACCCCTTGCGAGTGTGTATTCAACAAATGAAGTATTCATCAATTTGTCATCAACAGATACTGACGTTGCTTCCTACTGGTACCGGTCTTTCAATAGAACAGGGATGCAATGGATCGATAGCTCAAATATCACTTGGACTGGAAACCTTTTACGGGCTTTTCCTGAGGGGAACTACTCGCTCTTCGCGTGGGCGAATGACACCGCCGGAAATATCCAGACTGCTACCGTCTCGGTAAATTTCATAATTAATACCCCTCCTCAGGTGAAAATCCTTACACCCGAAAATCAAACTTATACCACAAATAACATTACAATCGAACTTACGACAACTGCCACTGATATCCACTCTATTTGGTATCGTATTGCGAACAAAACTGGCTGGGTCATCGGAAATACCACGTGGTACATGGGGATCTATGAAAATCTTGCTGATGGGTCATATACACTCTATGCTTGGGGAAATGATTCCTTAGGATTGATTTCACATCCTCAAAATATCACATTCACAATTGACACTACTGCCCCAGCAGTTTCCATCATCACTCCACTCAATACAACATATCATCTCTCGAATATCCTAATTAATATCTCAAGCACTGCCCCTGATTTGGATTCCATTTGGTACCAGCTCTATGATATACTTGGAGAATCATGGGTAGATAGCACAGGTGTCCTATGGAGTTCACCTCTCCTGTGTATTCTCCCCGATGGACTATATAGTATTTTTGTCTGGGCAAACGACACACTCGGTAATGTGCTTAGTGTGCCTAAAAATATCAATTTTACAGTTGATTCACCACCTGAAATTATTTCTATCTCCATAATTAACGAAACTACCTATACAAGTTCACCAATACTAAACATCACTATCAATGCGCCGGACTTGGACACGATCTGGTATAGCATTTTTGATGGGTCGACTTGGATAATTGAAAATACCACTTGGACGGAAGCGGTAACCCTAGAGCTGGGCAATGGAAACTACACGCTTTACATCTGGGCCAGTGATACGCAAGGAAACATGGTTTTAAATATCATATCGTTTAGGATTAAGTTGCCCTCAAGTGATGGGCCCAATTCCATAATCTGGATCATAGTTATCATTGTTGGTACGGTCAGTGCAGTGGCCATCTTTTACAGATATAAGAAATCTAAAGCAATAAAGAGGAAGACAAAAACTCAACCCTCGAAGGCAGCGCAGACCTTCGCAGAGAGAGTCAAACCACAACAGTAAGAAGCCTAGGAAGAGGGTGGGTTCGCCAAAAAAGAGACCTAAAACTGAAGTATCCTCTTGAAATCAGGTGGAAAAATAAGATCAATCGTTTCGGGGAGGTTACTAAAGTCCTGTAATTTGATGTCATTTTGCTCTTTTGCTGAAGGGTAACTAATATCATAATGATTAACGGTATCTTCTTTTTGCATTTGGAGTTGAAAATAATTGCCCTCCCTTTTTTTTTCTTTCTAATATAGAGAGTACATTTAATGGCTTCCTGGACTCGCTGAAAGAGCGCAGGATTGAGCATTTTACGCATAAAACTCAGCAGGAGGCTCTTATATAATGCTCTCTGGAGAAGATATTTTGCAGGTCTTACGGCATGATTTGCACAAAATCCGCATCGCCGGTGCGCTAGCGTATAAAGCCGCCCTATCTTCTGAAACGGCTCAAAAAGCCGATGATATCGCTGCTTGGATAAGTCGTAATTTCTTGAAAGAACCATTCGAAAATATGCAGTACCGGAAGTCCCTCGTATTTCAAACCTTGAATTTGTATAATCCCCGCACTTTAGCGAATCAGCATCGGCTGGAGATCACTTATCTGTTTCAGGAGCTTGATAAAATGAAATTGCATCAGGCCATTCTGAATTCCAAATTGTTAAATCTTTATGCAGAAGCGCGCCAATTTCCTTATTCCTCCTTAAAGTATCATATCCTTCTAACCTGTGCCCTATATTATAATTCTTGTCATGGATTCGATCTGAATAAATTATACCTCTTTGAAAATATCCCCGCGGAAAGCCTGTTCCAAATCATTTACCGCGATTCTGTTCGTGAATGGGCACTGTTCCCACAAAAGCAGAATGCGCTCACAAAATGCTACTCTCGTTTCTGTACATCGTGGGAGCGTCGCTTTAAAATAAGTATTTGAGGTGATTACCAAGTCCTAGAGGCACTTCTTTCTTGCATAGGTAGTTGGATCGTCGCCCTTGCGTTCCTCGAAGATTTCCAGGCGCTACTCGCCTATCTTGCGTGAAAAATAATTTAGTAGACTCAAAAGAGGGAGAAAAGTCGTCCGGATATTGCATACTCTTGATAATAAGCCCGTTTTCCGAAATGTTTAAATATACAGACACCATTTGCTATTTCCAGCGATATTTTTCACATTCGGATGATTCTCTAGAACTCTTTTGAGCATTGCATTATTTAGATATTAAGACTAGAGCTAAATTTTTTATTTAGGTTTTCAAACAATTATTTTAAGTACCATGGTAGAGATGTCCAAGAGCAAAAGTAATGGCTGGAAAAATTGAAAGGGATGATCTCCTAAACTAGGGCAGACTGAAGGTAAATTACCTTCAGGCTCAGGTAGTCTAGCTTGGTATGATTCCAGCCTCGGGTCAACTCAAACAGTTGCGAAATAGCTGGAGGCCGTGGGTTCAATGCAAGATGAATTATTTCATCTTGGGAAATTCCCACCCTGCCCGCTCTACTCATTTTCGGTGTGTATTAAAATAGGATCGACGAAAGTATTTAAAATATTAGGGATAATTGGATGGATGTAATCAAACCGGTAGTAAATGAACCTGCATTAATTATAGAACAATCTTCTAATAAAAGAATTTTAGTAATTGCAGATTTACATTTGGGAATTGAACACACCTTGATTAAGAAAGGGGTTCAGATTCCCCCCCAAATACAAACAGATCGACTAATAAATAAGCTGAAAGAAATTCTAAAGCAAGTCCAACCGGTAAGTCTAATTATTTTGGGCGATATAAAACATTCAGTTCCGGTTATTTCTGCAATGGAATGGCAAGAGGTTCCGGTTTTTTTTGAGCCATTCACAAGTTTACCCATCCATATTATTCTTGGAAATCATGAATCCGGCTCCCAAATTGAAGGTTTAACTACGCGAAATATAACTATCCATCACGCGCAAGGCTGCTTGTTGAGCTTAGAGAAAAATGGTATTTCCCTGAAAGTCGCCCTATTTCATGGTCATACCTGGCCGGCAAAGGATCTCTTCAATGCTGATGTTGTAATTATGGCCCATAACCATCCGGCAATTGAATTTCGAAGCGAATTCAATGTGAGATCTACTGAGCCGGTTTGGATACGCGCTCATTGGGATCAATTAAAATTGGCGACCGCTTATTTGAAATATCGTAATGTCAAAAAATCTAAAAATCCGTTAAAAGTGCTCCAGGAAAAATTTCAAATGGTAATCAATGCCCATTCACAAATCATCATTATGCCCGCCTTTAATGATTTGATAGGCGGTATTCCTTTTAATACAAGAGATTCTAAATTTATTGGACCTCTGTTAAAATCTAAGAGCTTGAATATTGATGAGGCAGAAGCCATCCTGCTAGATGGCACAATACTTGGCAAAATACAAGAAATTCGCCTCTAAGTGATATAACAGGAGAGATTTCAAAATTGAATAATGAGTTAGAAAAAATCTTCCAGGAAGTCAAACAGGATAAAAAATTCTCACTAAACCACCTGAAATATTTAGTAGAAGAATTTAATGATCGATTTTGGAAAGCGCTACAAACTTTTTTAAGTAAAGGCGTTAAAAAATATGTTTTTACTCCCACCAAACGCATTATTTGGATTGTCGTGGGGAAAAGAAAAGACTACCTGATTCTTTCTAATCTCTATTGCCCCTGTGAAGATTTCTATTTGAGCGTGGTTCTCCGCAAAACAGCAAAAATGTGTTACCATTTACTTGCAAAGGTGCTAGCCGAAAAGCTCGATTATTACGAGGAACTCACGGTAGAAGATGAGCGATTTGACAAATTAATGAAAGAGTGGAAAGAGGAGTGATTTGCCCAAATTGAATCGATGCAATATTACTCAGAATTGGTCAAAAAGAGAGCCAAAAGATTCCGCAATCCAATCAAAAACGCCAAAAACAATTCCAAGCACTATTAAAATTGCTACAATGGCTATCCCGATGAGGAGACCCTCTTCCATGATAGGCGATAGAATCGTGTTTGCTACAGAAACTTGTCGGGTTTGCTTCAAATCTTGTATTAGATAAATTAAAGCACTCATGTAATTTTATTACCAAAATATTATTTAAACTCAAAGAATTTACTTTTGCTTGAATATCTTTCAAATACTTTTAAACATTTGAAAGGCTTTTTGAATAACAGCTTCCGGATAATCTTCGAGAAGAATTTTTTTCATCATCATCATCTTATAGGGCCAACTACACTGTTTTATGGATAAAATCCGCGAGATTATCTCTTTAATTTCAACATCTATCGGCTCTTTGATGCGATATATTAAATTTTGTTCAGATTCCCAAAGAAGTTGTGCCTTGACCCACAAATCTCGGCAGATATTCATAATAGCAGGATGAACACGCGTTGCCCAAATCGTATCACAATGCGCGCAATTTCCGGTCCATGCCATTAGATCGCTTGACCAGTTTTGAATATTTGATATTAGAGGGTATTTACAGCAGGTTGAAGGTTTAAATTGATGTATAATGCATTTTTTAGTGGAAACATCAAACGCTCCACAATAGTGTTTTCCAGTTTTATCCTTGTTTAATTTCAATTTGTATTTGCTTAGAAATCGAGAAATCAGTAAAGGATCGATCAGTCGGTTTGCAATAATACGTTTGTAATCAATGTTTTCAATCGAATAGGTACTATGGCAACAGCCGTGTTCATCAGGACATTGTAAACAATTGGGAGCTTGTAAGGGAAACCGATGGAGGAAGAGATCCCGAATTGTATCATATGTAGTTTGGCTCTCGAGAATGATTACATTTTTTAATAAATTCTGAAACCATATATGAAATGGATGCACATTAAATGGTTTTTCATTCTGTACTATCTCGCGAAACTCACTCTGTTTTACACGAAAGAACTCCTCATCTAATGCTATCAATTGGAGGAGCGGTTCAAATATTCCTGTAATTTCTTTTATCCATGTATTATTACTAGCTACCGCAAGTTCACTTAATTTGTGCATCCTAAATTCCCATTTCTCATTATACTTCGCGATCTTTAGCTAAGAATTCATACATCGATGCTTCTGCAAATTTTAAGGCCCGTTGTGCGAGTTCCATAGTCTCATTTAATAAGTGAGTACTCACAATTACAATTTTTTTACAAAGACTGGCAACGCGCTCTGCTATCGCACGCGTGAGTAAATCATTCCGAATTCCAAAAACAATGGGCATTGACGATATGTTTATCCGATCATGGGGTAATAATGTTGGGACCCCGAGAGCTATGGTTCCTAATCGAGGTCCTCTATCTGATACAACTAGAATTATACCGTTCTCCAATTCTGAAATAAAAATAATGAGTGGATTCTTTTGATTTTTCTCCAACCGCGAATACCATTCCATACCATATCATTCCAATTTTAATTTAAAATAATTTGTATATAAATCCTAAAACTGCCTCTTCCAAAATTCCCATTTCAACGTTCCTCTCCTCGGTAGCGCGCGTCGAAGCCGGTTTATTGTTCCATAACAGGCGATGGCTTCCGCCCCCTTCCCTTGGTCTTCTAACTCCTTACCTTTTTTCAACCACTCGCCGACCATTATCACACTCTCTGTTTTATTATCCTATGAAATAATAAGAAATGATCACATTTAAATCTTACCACTTATTAACTCGGTTTGCGCAAATTCAGCTCAGAAATCCATCAGAAAAGCCCATATTAATTTATTATTTCTTAAATAGACTCGTAGACCATTTTATGCCGTCGTTGTAGGCGCACCTTTCCCCCCTCATTCCTTGCGACCTTGGTGTATTTGTTTTTGAATTTCCATTGCTGCCTGCGCTTGACTTTTCCCCTTGGCTACTTCCAGCGCTATGAGGCACGAGTGGACTGCCGTCATCCCTTTGAACGGGACTACCTTCCAGATATCCGCGAAGAGGAGGTCCGGAGGAGTCAGGATGTAGAACAGGGCATCCAGGAGGTGGAACACGAAGGCGACCGTGAAGCGAGTCACGGGAGGGCTGGATAAAAGTTCTAAACCGCCCTCTTTCACACCCAAGCGGTGCTGCGGGTCCAATATGGGGGCAGGGAGCAGCGCCTCTTTATAGCACATACCTACCCCAAATGCTCGCTCTATCCCTCCCTAACTACCATTTCCTACAATGGATCTTTTGCAATTGCCGGAGAAATCCTACTCGATGAGTACGAAATCACCGGGCTCGTGAACCTGAGTGCCGTCCTCCGGGCGAATGGGGTGAATACGGTCGCCATGCCGATCACCGCCCCGCAAGCGACCTACAATTGGACGGACATCCAGCACCCGGCGCTGTACAAGGGGCTGCAGTGGCTCCAAGTCGGGATTCGACAGAACGGGCAGGTCACCTCTGTCAACCAGACCCAAATGAATGTCCTCCCCTGGAGTGCAACGGTGGGCGCGGGAGATTTTAGTGGCACGCGGGATACCCCGCTCCGACTACACTGGTCCTTAACAGATCTCCAAGGATCTTTTTCAGGGGAGGTCGCGGTGTATCTGTCTCAAGGCGGCATATGGATTCTGCTGGGAACTTCTACAACTGGTGAGTTAGAGTATATCCTCGATTTACCTGAAGGGGAATATTCCCTCCGATTCGAATTCAGCGGAGATAATATCCATAGCGGGTCGACCACGTATGCCGTGCTCCAGGTGGAAGAGGTGAACCCATGGGGCAAGAATTGGTGGTGGATCGTCCTGGTAGGGGCGGTCGCTACGGGGACGGGCGTGGTGGTGTATCGCACCCGTATAGGACCGAGGCGG
>CAYGYC010000011.1:0-28344 GCA_964353755.1 uncultured archaeon
GATTGAATGAGAAATATACCGAGGCGCTCAATAGGAAGCTGGACGAAATTAATAATTTATTTAGAATTCAAGTGGGGGATTAAATTATGAAGGAATCAGTAGAATTCTTGGGTTCATTAAAAAGAAAAATGAAGACTTATTTACTCGGTCAGGTATTATTTTTATTAAGTCTTATTATTCCAATGGATTTATTAGTTAATAAAGAGAGGGGGATCGATAATTGAATGATGAACAAACCTTCTGGACTGGTAAAACGGCAATTACTGTGCAAATCAATCAACTTATTAGGTTCTTTTTTATTATATGGATGTTGATTTTTATCCCTCTCTTAATTGCAGTGTTATTATTTCCTATTTTTTATCCGGAAATTTACGACGGTCGCTTTAATCACTTTTTAACCGCTTTTTATTCAGGTATGATGATATATGAGGTAAATATTTTTTTGCATTTATATCGAAAGTATGAAAAGTACAAATTGGACAGAAAAATCACTTACAAAATCACCAGTAAGAAGATTGAAGGTGAATTCAAGGAAAAAAGCGCGATAGTGTTATTTGAGGATCTAATTAAATGCGATATTAAAAAAGATATATTAGACATTGCGGAAATAGACACTGGATCATTATTCTTTTATAGTTCAAAAAATAAAATGCCAACAATTCAATTTAGTCATATCGAGCAGATAGAGAAAATAGGGCAAATATTGAATGAATTATTGCCAACACTGAAAATTTACTCTAAACATGCTTCCCTACCATTGAACAAGATCGAGAAAAATGAGAAGGAAATGTGGGCTGGAAAACCTTATCTTGGCATTTTAAAAGAAAATTTCTTCATTATTCTGCCATTTCATTAATGATTCTTAATACTATAGTGTTATATGTTATTGGAGCTGTTGTTTCTTTCGGACTTGACCCCGATTCTATAAAGCTTAAGCCTCTCCTTTTTCTCTTATTTTTAGCGTTTAGTGGTCTATTTATTTTACTAAAAGGTGTTTTCGAAATACAAAGGGCGAAGAGGACATTTTACATTATCGGATCAAATACACTCGTTAGAAAATCAAAAAAGCGATTTGAGGAGATAATATTGAGTGAGATTGCTGCTTTTCAAATTGTAAAGAAGTTCTGGGACTCAGATGAGCTGCAGACTCGCTCAATATTGTTTTATGACACCACTTATAAGCGCCTTCGCATCAGTTTCCAGCATATTGAACGTGTTAATGAAGTCGAGAAAATTTTATATGAATTATCTCCAGATTTGCGCGACCTAGATTACTATGAAATTTACGATATTCTA
Organism: uncultured archaeon; assembly: GCA_964353755.1. Lineage (GTDB taxonomy): Archaea > Asgardarchaeota > Lokiarchaeia > Helarchaeales > HEL-GB-A > CAYGYC01. Next base: position 1,297 of record CAYGYC010000011.1, read on the forward strand.
TGAATAATAAAAATTGGAGAAAGTATTTTGCAGAAACTTAAAAAAATCATCTTCTCGGATTTATATGAGTAAATTCCGTGTTGCCGCTTTGCCCAAAAATTTGTCGACTGGTAGGGGAGATCGGGGGTAGCAAAAAAAAAGTAATTGTTAGGACTGAAATTACGAGCGGAATCTCTTAATCCAATAATATTTACTTAGATTCGTTATCCTGCCCGTTTTTCCGCTTCTCTTTCCGCTGTTCTCGTATAAAATCTAAACACACCCGCTCTTGCTCCTTTTCTGTAAGCGTGATAAAGCGTTTCCGTAATTTAGCGTTCATATTTTTTCCTCCGGGGTAGGGTTATTGATGTTGCTCGCTTGGGGGACCAGTCGGGCGAGGGCTCGGATGGCAAACTCTTGGACCTGCACGACTCTATCCAGTTCGGCGAGTTTTTGGAAGCCGTATGTCAGCCAGCGGATTGTCTCCACGAACTCCTCCATATCGCCGGGGTAGATTTTCAGGTCATCGCCGATCTGCCGCATCTGGTAGGCAAGATCGGGATTCTCGCCATCGAAGAGGCGCGTCAAAGCGTCGCGGAATTCAGTTTTCATCCGGCTCTGCCGTTCCTGGTCGTAAACATACAACAAGTCGTGGAGGAATTTCTCCCAGGAATCAATCCGGGGGAGTTGCTGCCGCACCCAGTAGGCCGTGGCGGGTTGGAAGTAGAGCACCACAGTGGCTTGCCCGAACGCCGTTACTGTCAGGCGGTTATTCAGGATTTTGACCATTTTATACCGCAGCAGCTTATCGATCAGTAGCTCCTCATGGAGCGCCGCAAGAATAACATCTTTCGTGAGCGACGGATTCGTTTGGTAGACCACTTGGGCGAGCTTGATCAGGTGGCGGCACAGGGTGACTTTCGTCCGATCCCGTGTTAGCATCGCCCCGCAGCCGCACCCGAAGTACTCGCGGGTATAATAGCATTTCACCAAGAGTTTATCTTGAATCAGCCCCTCGATCTTTTGGGAGGTTGCTTGGCGGACGGTTACGGCGGTATCCAGGATCGCTTTCGCGTCGCGCACCGCTTGGGGGGTGGAGTGGCGGGTGAGGAAATTCTCTAGGGAGTAATGCCCCACTTGGATCAGATGGTCGATGGACATCTCCGGGTGGTGGCGCCGCGTCGCGTTGTACCAGAAGGTTTTCAGGGTCATGTCCCGCAAAACCGTTTCCTTCAAGGAGACCATCCTAGCGATCCAAACCAAGTATTGTTCGAGCAGGTTCTCCTCTTCCATAAAAGTGCTTTCAATGGGGGCATACTTTGGCAAGAGGGAATGTGGCTGGAAGTACATAACCTCAATATCAGTCTTCTCGCCTGCCAATGTCGTGAGGATGATGGCGGTCCCCTTGGTGTCAAACCCGGGGCGTCCCGCCCGCCCGCACATCTGGTGGAGCATATTATTATTCAATAATAAGTAGGATTTGAGGAGCCCCACATCCTTAATGATCACCACTTTCGCGGGCATATTAACGCCGGAACTTAGGGTGGGGGTGCAGACGACCACTTTAATCAATCCTTTTCGGAACAGCGTTTCGACAAAGACCCGCAAGTCATAGGACAACCCCGCGTGGTGGAAGGCGACTCCCCGCTGAATGGAGAAGAAGAGCCGTTGATCGAAGCGGGATTGGATCTGGTCGCGAAACTCATTGACTGCGCCTTTCAGTTCCCGATAATTGATCAAATACAAGAGTTCATTCTCGGCGATGAAATTAGAAATCTCGCGGCACAATTCCTCGGATTCGAAGCGCGTGGGTGTAAAGACCAGCGAACAGCCTTTCTCTTGAAGGACCCCCTTGACGATCTCCTTGACTTTCTCGTTGCGGTTGGGGGTCAGCTCAATTTTATAGTCTAACGGCACTGGGCGGTGCTCGTGCTTGACCAAGGTGCACCCAAGCCAGTCCGCCAGCTCCTCAGGGTTGCCCACCGTGGCCGAAAGGCAGATGAACTGAATAGAAGGATAATAAAGTTTTAGGCGTAAGATCAATCCCTCGAGCCGCGCACCCCTCCCTTTCTCGCCGATGTTGTGGATTTCATCAATCACCACCACTTGCACGGTATCGAACCACATTGGGTTAGATCGCAGGATGGAATCGCACCGCTCATAGGTGGCAATCAGTAAATCAACAGTTTTTAATTTTTCCTCCTCCTTCTCGCGGTCGAGGAGAGTCATGTCCCCGGTGCTCATCTCAACCTTAACGCCGAGGACTTGCCAATGCTCGCGGAAATCCTTCTGCTTCTCATTCGCCAACGATTTTAGGGGCACAAGGTAGACGCAGCGTTTCTTTTTATTGAGGATGGCATTCACGCATGCCATCTCCCCCACCAGGGTCTTCCCGGCGCTGGTGGCGGCACAAAGGAGGAGGCTCGCCCCTTGAAACAGTTGCCACAGCACGGCGAAATACTGCACGGTCGTGAGGTGGTGAATGCCGATCGCTTTGAGGCGGGGGTAGATATCCGCATGGGCCTCATAATTCTTGAGCAAGCGTTCCAGCTCCGTCATAGGCGGTTCTGTTTCCGTCGGATTGTCAGAAAATTCCACCATGGTCTCACCTTTCTCTTAGGGGGCAATGACCCCACTTTCGGGCTTTGCGATCTGTATTTTCAGCAATATTGCCGCGATGCGGTCTATAACGACCTGAATCTGGTCGGCTAGCACCTCATCTCTAAGCTGAGTCCCCGTAGGAGCGGGGAGGGGAATCGCTAGGTCGATGAAATGGGGGTCGGCAGGGGTATCAATATAGCATTGGTGGCCGGGGAACTGCTCCTCCAACTCCTCTGATGTGAGAAATGAGAGGATCGTCTCAGATAGTATCAATTCCTTACGCGGTAATAAGTGATGGTGGTAAATATACCCTCGAATAACAGCCCCTAGCTTTTGGGTGATCAGAATCCCAACTTCCTCATTTCTGTCGGGCGAGCCAGCATAAAACACATGGGCTTTCCCTGCATTCCAATCCAACTGAATCCTATTAGTCATACATTTCCACTTCCTACCAAGTCCTTCTAAAAATCCTATTTAAACACGTGAAATAAGAGGCGGTTTGCGCAACCGCGCCTTTTTCGCGCACCAATAGCTTTTTAAAGGACCTATTTTACCGAGCCTCCTTTGGTGAAAAAGCCCCTTTAAAAAGGCTTCGATCCGAAATTCCAACGAGAATATAGGTAGTTCAAGGAATTTTAGGAAGTGAATGAAGATCGCGTTCCTTGTTCGATTAGAACGGTGTCAGAAGTGTGGCAAATTCAAGCAGAGTACCGAATTGACCTACCTCTTCAATGGAGTAAAGCGCCATCGCGTCTGTGCGCTTTGCTACCGTATCTTGAAGCACAATCAATACGAGTGGGAGAAACTGCTCGCGAAATAGGAGGTACGTTCAATGTTCTGGGTGATTATCCTGCTGATTATTGGAGGCATCGGGCTTGCGGGCTATCGCTACTACGCCCACCCACCCCTCGCCAGCGCCAAACAGCAGCGGGAGACCTATCTCCAGCGGTTTCGCTACGGCAAAAAACTCATTTACCACGGCGCGGAGAGCCAGTTCACCCAGTTGGGTGCCTTACTCAAAACGACCTATTTGAGTGCGGGCAACGGCTGTTTCTATGGGAATGGCGCTATGATCTACTTGCATACTGATATTAATGCGCACCAAATCAACATCCACCTCTTCGGACGCACCAGCGACATCCTCTCCCGCACCACCTATAAAATCATCCAATTGAAAAAGCAAACCTCAGGAGGGTCCCCCACTGCTGCCCATGGATAATATGTTCTTCCGTTTTTTCATTGAGTACTGGCCCGTCCTTTTGGCGATCATGAGTACCTTTCTCCTCATCCACCAATGGATGCGCCCGAAAGTCACGCCCGAGAAACTGCAGAAAGGGATGATTCGGCAGGGCATCCTCCAAATAGCGGAGGATCGCGTAACCCTCCCTGCCGATGAGGAGAAAAAGGACTGGTACGCCACCTACCGCCACCTCGAACCTTCCCTCCAAAAGACCGACAGTAACCAAATGGTCCAACGAATCCATTATCAGAATTACCTTACCATTGCGTTGTGCTGGGTGCTGTTCTGGAGCGCTGCCTCTACTTTCCTCATCATCCGACTCATCCTGAATTTCTACTATTACGGGAATGAAGCCATCTTCCTGGGCTATTTCGCCTACTACATTATCATTGGGTTAATTAGCTATTTTAAAAGGTGAAAATATTGTATCGTAAGCAGAAAGAAGAACAAGAACAGTTAGAGAAAGAGTATAAGTTCGCCCGCTGGTTCTGGAACCAAGCGGATAGTGCCTCGTGGCAAACCACCAAAATTTTTGTTACCTTGGTCGCCTGTGGAGTGATCAGTCTACTGGGATTCATCGCGGTCAACTCCTTTTCTTTAATGACCGCTGCCATTTTCGCAGGAATCATCTTCATTCTAGTGCTGATCACTAATCTCGATATTCGGCAAGCCGTGGTCGGCTTCCTCACCCGCCACCGATCCCACACGGGGCTCACGGAGATTACCGCGTATGCTAACTTGAAGTACTATTTTATTGAAAACCACACAGAAATCCTCTTCCTCGAGAATGGAAAGGATTTGACGGGCATCGGGCTGTATAAACTCAAAGCGGTCCCTCTCGTTATCAAGGGTAACTTCGAGCGGTTCATTCGGTCTCTCTACCAGCAACAAATCCCGATCTGGTGGAGCTATGTCCAAGCCCCCGTCGATCAGGGCGCCATTCTCGCGGGACCGGCGGTCTCCGCAGAAGCGCAGGAGCACTACGCCGACCAACCGCCCTCGGAGTTTGAATCTCGGGTGGAATCGCGCAATGGGATCTGGGTTGCTCGGCTGATTTTCGGCACGCGACGCACGGTCTCCGCCATTAACGGCATCGAAGGTAAACGGATGACTTTGTATCAACAATTGTCTGCTGACTTAATTAAAATCCAGACCGCCTTCTTCAGCGCCTATCCGCACACGGTCCTCGAACTGTTGCAAGGGAAAGAACTGGTCAAAGCCTTGAGCATCGCCATCACCGGCGGTGGGGTTCCGGCTTTTTTTTGAGTGGCACCGAGGGAGTCGACCACTTCCTTGAGGTGCCGCAGATCATCACGAAAAGCATGGACTACCACTACCCCGCGGAATTTATTGTCCCGACCAATGTCCCGTTCGATATTGGCCCCTTGGGACGGGCGTATGAGACGGAGTTCTCCACCCAAGAGGTCGCGGTGGGTCTCCGCTTGGAAGACCTCTACCACGGCTTCCTCACCTTGGGCGGCACGCCGGATCAGCGGTTTAGCACCAATCTGAAAATCGCGTATGAAACGGCGATTGCCGAGGGGAACTACCTCATCCTGACGACCAACCCTGAATGGAGTCGCCTCTTAGACCTGCTCCCCGAAGCGTGCCTCATCCGGCTGGGGAAAGATTTTACCCTCAATCCACTCGATCCAGAAGGGACGGATCCTAATGAATATGCCAGTATCCTCGCCCAAGCGTTCGCCCAGGCGTTCTACCTCTCCCGCCTCGGCACAGAAGCGTTGCTCGAGAGTTTTATCACCTTGCTCGGGGAGTCACAGCCCGATTTGGATTTGCTCGTGCAGAATTTGGACAATAAGGTGTCGGAACAGCGCAACCCCGCGGGGCGGGAACTCGCCACCGTCCTCCAATTCCTCCAGAATATCGGGCACGGCGAGATCAGCACCACCCTCGGTCCGACGAATATCCCCTTCCGTAAATTGCTTTCAGGAGTGACCATCGTGGAGATCGATTTGAAAGGGCAGCAACAGGTGCAATTCCTCCTTCTTTGCCTCTTGGCAAAGCTACTCGCCCACAAGCACACTCATCCCGACGCGCCTTGTACCGTCCTCCTTGATTCGGGGGATGTCCTTGCTCCGCTCGATAGTTACACCAGCAAGATGCGGGATATGGAGCACTATGGGTTGGATTGGTTCCGCCGCTTCCGAGCATCCCACGTGGGATTGCATTTGAGCATCAACAACCCCTCGCGCTTCCCCGCCATTTTCCTTAATTTCTTCCGCACCTTCCTCGTCCACCGCATCACCGCCTATGAAGATATCAAGCTCGTGCGGGACTTGCTCCAGTTCCTCCCCGACCAAGTGGTCCATACCAAAGAGCTCCGCCACGATAACTACGAAGTGGAATTCCTGAAAGGGCTCCCGCCCAGTATGATTTTCCTCAAGCGGGCGGATATCCCGAACGCCTTCCCCGTCCAACTTACCCCCGCTAACCTTGCGGCGACGCACCTGTGGACTGCGGAGGAGTTGGAGAGTCGGTTGCATGCCACCTTTCCAGATTGGGCGCCCCCCACCCCCGAAGCCCAGACCACGCTGGATCGGGACTTCCACCGCGACGTGCCCGCTGTTCAAAAAATTCTCTCTCTTCTCTCAGAATACCCAGATCTCGGCACTCAGGGCATCCTCTCGGCATTGCAAAGTTCGCCCGGCATCGACCTCGATATGCCCGCCCTCGAGCGCCTGCTGAACCGCTTGGTTTCCCTCAACTACATCGCGCCCAATGAATGGGAGGACGGGCATGGACACCGCCACCAGAGCTACCAGCTCAAGGACAAAGGGCAGCGGGTTTACCAAGAGTTCCTCGATGAATCGCAACCCCACTAACTTCTCTTTTTTTCATATCGGCACGGAGGTGAAACATGGAATGGGACTGATGCTCCGCTGCCTGGTCAGGTGCCTCTGGCTCTTGTGGGCGTGGGTACAGTTTATGGATAGCGATTATGAAGTCTTTTGGTGCTTCCTACGGAATATTTCAGTTGTGCTACTTATTTCCTTCAGTAAGGGATTCCCAGATTTATCATAGATAATAACACCTCCCCCAAGTTTTTTCAACTCTCCACAAGTATCAATATTGCGGCAAAAAGTCGCTCTACAGCCACATCGACATTGACATCTAACTGAACCTTCATACTTATAGTTATAAACATCAAATTTATCGCAAAATGGTTCGTTATTAAATTTACACTTTCCCATATCTTAATTTCATCAAAGTATTTTTCCCATTCAGGGCATCCTTTTTGAATCACCCCTTTTCGTGAGTGGAACGTTCCGCCCTTCGACCCAAAAATGTATTTTCTAGTAGGGTATAGTAGGGGTGGTCTCTTCTAAAAATAGAAAAAATAATGTCTTTACCTTTCTTCTATGGGAGCGGGGGTAATTGGGGTTTCTCCTGCATCAACTTGTGTTTGAATCTAGTTACTGAGTAGTTTACCATACTTTTTTGTTGGAAGAGCGAGTTAAGTTTGGCAGCATTTATACTCATAGTAGAATTGAACAACCTATTAATTATAAAAATTTAGTCCTCCTCTTTGGGAAGGCAATTTATACCCCTTTTCAATCCAGGGACTAGTGTTTTCTGTAATTTGGGAATAGGATAAAAGGTAAAAGAATTTTACTTTTCATTTCGGTCAAGCTTTTCCCGGATCGCTTGTCGGATATATTCAGGGAGGGAAACGAACCCGTCCGTCTTATGTTCAGCAAGATATTTGTCAACCCGCTCCATTAAGGGAATAGGGAGCGATATTTGCTTATACTTTTTGGCTTTCGGGTCCATTCCACTATCATCTCATTTCGATAATTTTCAGATCTTACGGTTTTTTTCACATAACCTCTGTCGTTTTTCCTAAAAAACTTTAGGCAGGACGTTCCGGGTTAACTGTTTCAGGTCCGTAATATTAGGCATGATGACCCCTTAGCAGCCCTGTAGATTACCACAATTTTTTATCAAAATAGGAGGATATAATTAATTCCGCATCCGCTAGAACTCCCGAATGCGCAAGATTTCGAACAGGTGAGTCGTTCCCAGACTGTGGATGTAGGGGGTGATGCGGTCCAGCACCGTCTGCGCGTACGGGTCGGTCGGGTGAAACGGGACGGGGAACTGAATGGGGATGGCGAGCTCCAGGAATTTCGAACTGCGCTGCCTCAGTTGGTCCGCCGCAATTTCAGGGTAGATGATGTGGAGCGTTCGGAGGTGCTGGAGGATGCGCTGGTAGGCGCTTCCCGCGCCCCGTCCCTCTTGCCGGACGATGGCCATCGGGAGGAGGTAGTGGTAGTAAATGCACCCCACGATTATGCCGGTTAAAGTGCGCAAGGTGACCCGCCCCACTTCGAAGGAGCGGCCGTCCTGCTGCTCGATCACGTTCGCTTCCTCTTCATTCCAGTCCAAGAAAAGATGCGTGTCTTGTGCCATTTTTTCCACCGAATTTGTAGGAGGTTTTTGTGGGGCTTTATAAAGATATCTGTGTCGTTCTCGTTTTTGGAGACAGAGCTTATATACAATGAACGATAATATTCATTCAACTGGTAGTTGTTTGAAGGAGATTAGGTTATGGTACTCTTAATTGAGATGAATGAGGGTGTCATAGGGGGCAAGCCCGCGATCCACGGGACGCGCATCTCGCTGGAAATCCTCCTCGGAATGGTCGCTGGCGGTCGGACGATTGATGAGATTCTCGAAGATTACCCCCACCTCAAACGGGACGTCGTCGAGAAGGTGGTAGAAGTCGGGCTGATCGCCAGAAAATGCCTTGCCTCCGTCGATCCCGAATCCGTCGCGCTCCGCCTCTTCAAGCGCCCCCTCCATCTGGATTTCTCAGAGTATTCGGAATATTAAGACCGCTTCTCTATTAGGTGGGAGATAGGACGAATGGTATGAAATTACTATTATCCTTCTCAAAAGATTTATATACCCCTATTTTGACCCGCTGCTCTACGTTAGGAAAAGGAAATCCCACCAAAATCCATACCTTCGTAATAAGGTTGGAGCGATAATAGACGAAAACACCTAATAGGAATGATAGATAGATGACAAAAAAGAAAAAGCATCAGAAAGAATCGATCTCTAAGAAGTTGGGGCATTATCTCGCAAAACTCTCGCTGATATTAGTCGCTGGAATTGCGTTATTTTGTGGGCTTGTATTCGTACATCCCCTGGTCGGACTTCTTGCGATTCCAGTCATCTCCATTATCGGGTACCGCTATATGACGGGCGGTTTCAAGTGGCCCAAGGTGAGGAACCAAAGTCCAGCTCCTACTAATCCCCCGAAGAAAGGAGGTAATCCATCAGGAAAGCTGGGGCAAACTCCGGGGACGAAGCAACCCAGTCAGCAGAATCAAAATACCAATCAAGTGGTCAAGATAAATTTTTATGGAATCGAGGGGCGTCCAAGCTCGGTTAAGGGGCCAAATGTGGCGATCAAAAAGCCTGCCCCGACGATACCTCCCCAGACCAATGCCATAAAGCCGGAAGAAGTCCTCAAGAACTGGAAAACGACGATGGACGCCTTCATTGAGAATAATCGGCACAAATTCCTCAATCTCATGGGAAGCACGATAGAACAGGCGATTCGATATGCCTCTCTCAAAGAGTTCGGTAAAATTATTTCGACGACGGAGGCTATTTCTGCTTTGGGTAATAAGAACTATTTCCATTACCCGCGCAACCATTTGCTCTGGCTATGGCAATGTCGAAACGATTACGCCCATGAAGCACGGGTCATGAAAACCGATGTCGACCAGTTGAGCGAAGGGATCATGCTGCAAATTTTCGAAGTGGCGACTGATATTGTAACCTGTTGCCTCCCCCAAGGGCTCGGTCTAGCCTAACCTTTAACCCCCCCTCTTTTTTTTATCCTCTTTCGGAATCGTATTGCCCTCTATTTCTTTCCTAATAGGGACTGAGAACAAAACTAGCGGCAGAATCTTTATAAAGGGATATTTTCACCCAGCCCTTTTAAACACAAAAAACGAAAGTGGAAATAAAATGGGTGTCAAACTCACGCCGCTCCTCGCCCCCGCGGTCATCAAGGTGTCCGACCTCGCCGGCAAGAAGATCGTGGTGGATGGTTGCAATTTGCTGTTCCGCTACATCACTACGATCCGCAAGGGAGAGGAGATTCTGTATAATGCGCAAGGCGAACCCGTTTCGCACTTGATCGGGATATTTTATTTCATCATCAACCTGCTCGAGCGCCGGATCCGCCCCATTTTCGTGTTCGACGGCTATCCGCCCGAGGAGAAACGCCCCAAGTCCCCCCTGAAAATCCAGCGGCTCATCAACCTGTGGCAGGTGTACGCGAAACAAGAACAACCGCATAAGGCCCTGTTCCGCGACCCCCTATTCTTATACGATAAGATCATTGCCGACCTCCAAGAGTTCGTCCGGCTGCTCGGGTGCCCGGTGATCCGCGGGCTCTCGGAGGGGGAATTGCAAGGGGCGGCGCTCGTGCGCGAGAAGCACGCCTACGGGATGATTTCGAACGATCAGGACAGCCTCCTCTATGGGTGTCCGCGCACCTTCAAAAAGCTCGACTTCAAGGAGGACACGTGCATTTATTATGACCTCCCGGTGCAATTAACTCGCCTCCAATTGACTCAGCGGCAACTCGTCGACCTCGCCCTGCTCATGGGGACCGACTTCAACGAGGGCATCAAAGGCATTGGGCCGAAGAAGGCGTGGCATTTGATCCAACAATACGGGCAGATCGAGGACATCCCCGATTTCAGTTTCCCCTTCGATATTGACCGCCTGCGGACGTTATTCCTCCACCCCGTGACCCTGCACACCACCCCGCAGTTCCGGGCGCCCAACACGAACCAGTTGACCTACTACTTGAAAACGAAGGGGTTTAACTCGCAACGGATTGAGCGGGGCATCAGCCGGCTGCGGTCCTCGTTCAAAGGGCTTCCTTTCAAGCAGGCTAAACTCACGGCGTTTTGACCTTTTAGATACTTAGATATAAAGGACATACACTTTATCAGTTTAAACAGATAGAGGTAGGGGAATGGTTTTAAATAAGTAGAACTCCTTAGATATATCTAATGTCCATTCCGAAAGAGGATCGCGCCATCCTACAATTCTTTATTGACCACCTTAACGATGATTTCACCGCATTTACCAACTTAATCACGACGAGATCAGCCCGAGGCAAAGCCCGGGGTTCAAATGGTGAGATCAGTAAGACAACGGTGTGGCGAAGACTAGATGAGTTCTGTGCCACTTACCAATGCGGTGCGCGCGTCCAAATTACCGATTGGGAACGGGTCGGTTTACACTCGTTTTTTGTCCTGAGCTGGAAACCTCTAGACCACCCCTATGCCATCCGCCAGTTTAAAATGGTCGGGGAGCGGGTCCGCTACCTGACCCAGTATGTCACGCCCGACCCCTATAACCTGCCCCGGGTGTTCGAGAGGGTCTATCCCGTGTCCCGCGTTTACTGCAAGAACAGTATTCAGCTCTTGTATCAAGAAACGCGCACCCTTTCGTTTACTGAGGAGTGGCTACTGACTTTAAAAGAGGTTATGGTCGAACAGGGGGTTGGGGACCTCGTTTTGCCTCCACCCGAGGAAGTGACAAAAAGTCCGATTCCAATCACCTCAGAGTTCCTCGACCGACTCTCGAAAATCTACCTCATTGACGGATTGGGGCGAATTCACCAGCGATATGCTGAATTCATTCGAAATTATACAGGATTCCTCACGACCTACCTGAATCTCCAACTACCCGAGATGGTAAATTACATCTTAATCCTGAATAAGGTGGATAAACCCTCGTCTTTTACAGGTGGATTGATCAATCTCTTTCCATTAGTGGAGATCTATGAAGGAAAAAACACGCTCATTTACCGATTTCAGTTGCCCGACCCGAATTTTTCCCGGCTCCACACGAACTTATATCTCCTCCTCCAGGAGATTTGTACCCCCTACCTCTACTTGCTTCTAGAAGATACGCGTTTCTTTCGCTTAGGCGAGCAATGGCGGGAAGGACGGTGGGATAAGTTTACTTTGATACCATCATCCCCCTAACAATGTAGATTACTTTCCTCTCGCCCATCCACTACTCCATTAATCGCCCATTAGTATCCCATCATAACCCTAACGCCTCGAATTAATGATAGAAGTAGGTCGAACGCTCGGAATCGCTCAGTTTCAATTTCTTTATAAAAGAAGTTGATGCTAGTGTCGCACTTTTTTTGGCTCGATCTCCAAAATACCTAGCATTTTGCCTAGTGGGGGGCGGATTTTTCGACCCTATATAAAGTCGCTTTTTCTAGTAGTTAATCAAGAGTTTAAGCGAATCCAAAAAATTACTGATGGTGTTAGAATGCAAATTAGTGACGCCGTAGACCGTGATCGGGGTGCTACTCGATCAACTTTACGCGATATATCCGAACATGAGCTTATTAGACAGCACCTCGCAGCCCATTTCTCCTACTTTGATCCCAACCAGGACAAATGGACGTGCATCCGCGTGCTGAATGACCTTAAGTATGACCAAAACTATATTAGGGTTCGGTGCACCTATGCCCGGCAAGTGCTCGTGCTCCCCTACCCCTTTCAGATCGATTCAGACCTAGCGTACCTCTGGGGGTTGATTGCGGGGTCGGCCTACCGCCACCAGCAAGGGGTGCATATCGACGCCAATCAGGAGGAGAAGATCCGCCACATAGGGGCAAAACTCGGGTTATCCTTTAAAATCTCGAAGATTCAGCGCCTCCGCCACAAGAATGGGGCAAGGCGGAGCGTTTACTATCAAAAGATCCGGGTGTTATTTCCCAATGTCCTTATTAAACTCCTGCACTGCTTAGGATACCGTCTAGACGCTCCGACTATTCCCCTGTGGTTTGATATGCGCCAGCGCTTGGCGTGGGTGGAAGGGTACCTCAATTCCCCCAAAATCCAGTGCCGCATCAAAGCACAAAAAGCCCTGATCATCCACATCGCCAATAATAATACCCCGCTACTTGCCGACCTTACTGAAGTGTTGGATAGTCTGAATATATCCTCCTATATCTGCAACTTCCAGAACCGTACCCAGATCATTGTCCAGAAGACCGCCAGCCTGCTAACCTTAGCGGATACCTTTTCGATTCGGCGCCCGAAACTGCGCGCCCTCTGGGCAATTCTGCGTGCCTCGAACCAGAACCCCGCGATTCGCTTTTCGATCCGAAAGTTTAAGTTAACAGGATTTCAACAGGTCCTCTACGGTCTCATTCTCGACCAACCCCTTCAGGAATTAGAATACACCTACTTTGAGCAGACCTTTGCGTGCAGCAGCAATGAAATCCGCCTGCACCTCTACGAGCTGGATCGGAAGGGGCTGATCAACTATTATAAAAGAGAGAATAACAAGGAGTACCTCATCCAAACGACGCGCTACCTCAATACCGTCTCCAAAATACTCGCTTCTGAAAAAGCCCAACTGCGCCAACTCTTGAAATACTCCGAAACGAATGCCCTCTCCTTCTACTGTGAAAACTGCCATGAGATGATCGAATATACAGACGCCATCGGGGAATCGACCTTCCAGTGTCCGCACTGCGATTCCCGGGACCTAACTCCCGTCGAACTGACCCGCTACTTCTATTATGGGCATCTCGGCAGCGTCTCCCACTTGCAAAACGTCGTGGAGGCAGGGGTGGTTTAAGATGTGGTTCTTCTTGTTCCTCATCCTCACGGGCAGTCTCCCTTTAATCTATCTCTGGGGTCGGTCTAGAAGCACCGTCTTCTACCGCCACCTGAGCGACCTCCGGCTGAATGCCGCCGATGTCTTACGATCCCAAGTCCGCGAGTATGCCCAGCTCTTCCACCGCGCCGAGCAGGAGGTGGATGTGGTGATTCAGGGCATCCGCTTTCTGCAGGTGCAACATGCCAGGGATTTGGACCGGAACAACCTCGTCCAGATCAATGAGGGGCTGGCCAAGGAGTACGCCTCACTCTTCGACTACAAGGAAGATCTAGAGATGAAACTCACAAATGCCCTCCGCGAGAATAGGCAAGTTGAACCCCTTACACAAGAAAATATCGAGTTGCGGGTGCAGAACCGAGAATTAGAGGAACTCACTAATAAATTAAAAGCCCGGAGTAAGGATCTCGAGGATGCCCTGAATCTAGAGACCATTTCATCATGGGCAAACTACTCAAGAGAAAGATTAATGAAGGAGATGGATGGGATACGCCAGCATCTTAATCGTATCCTCACTCCCGCATAGGTGATATCATGGCACTCAGTGAGAATAAAATGAAAGAAAAAATACCCCTGTCGAATGGTGAATTGAATGCCCAGCTCACGCACCTGTTACGTTATACCTACCTCTATTTGCTCATCCGGTTCAAGCTCCGGTATCGGCAGGTCTCCATCATCACCCACACGGATTTTGATGGGACGGTCTCCGCGGCAATGGTGATGCAGAGATTCCCGCAAGCCCGAATTTACTATACCTCACCCTCCAACCTTTACCACGCGATCTATGCCGCTGGGCGCGCCTGTGCCCCTGACATTCCTCATACCTTGTACATCCTAGATTTGACCATCGATGAAACCTACCGCACCCGCTTGGTTAAAGCCATCCGCGACCTACGCGCCCATGTCCGTACCACAGATATTGTATGGGTAGACCACCACCGCACGCGCCAGCTGGACGAGGCGTATCTCGCCAAGTATGTGCGGGTGTATCACGACCCGTTTGCCTCCTATGCAGCCTTCCTCGTCTACAAACACATTAATTGCGATCCGGCGGTCGCTCCGCTCCTCGATATTCTACAAAATAAAGGAAATCCGTACTGGCGGAAGGTGCTCCAAGGGATCGTCGAAGTGCTGCATACGGAATGGCGGCTGCAAGCGGTACGCGACCTGGCGACGCTGACCAAGACCCCCTTCACCGATGAGCTGTACCAGAAACAGGTTCAGACGAACCCGGCGGTGGCGAACTGCTACGAGTTATATGAGACGAAACAAGGGTTCAAATTCGGGTTGCTCAATTTCCAGGAGAGCATGGACCTTTATCAGAAGGTTCGCGAGATTATTTATACGGAGCAATTGGACTTCATCCTCGTCCAGTTCCGCAACGGCACCTTGTCCGCCTACAAGAACAGCGATAGCATGGTTAACCTCATCCCCTTAATGACGTTGGTAGGGGGCAAAGGGCATGCCTACGCGTTCCATTTTGCGCCGCAATTTCGGATCAATGATGAGTTCTTCCGTATGACCACCATCCCTGAATTGATTACCCGCGTGCAGGAGATCCTCTAATGAAGAACTGGTTACGACTTTTATTGATTATAGGATTGCTGGCTATCCTGTGGTTTATCCCACATAGTTATAGGGCCCATATAACAAATACAGAAAATACGGCCATAGTTACCTTTGGGGATGGCTCTGACCCCGCCGACCCCCTCCCTATCGTATTGGACACCTACTATGGCGATGGGTGGAAGGATTACTTCACCTCTCATGATACACGCTACCTTGTATTCCCCGTCCAGGCAAACGAACTCTATTTCATCTACTTCGATGACCCGATGTGGTGGGACCTCGAACTCTATTTCGACCCCGGGTTCTCATACCTTCTGGGCACGCCCTACAAAGTCCCGGAAGGCGGGATCTTTAACGAGTACCTGTTCTTCTCCCCAAACCACACGGGGTCTTATTATCTAAAACTGTACCAAACGGCTTCGTTCACCAACGTGGAACTGGTCGTCCTCACCGCAACCCCCTATACCCTCAATAGATCAGAACTCGTAATCATTTCGCCGGATTCGCACCCCATCCAAGTATTCCAGGTGGAGGTGGAAGCGGGGCAGTACAGCGCGTCTGCCGAGGTATTGTACGCCCGTATCAATCACGGATGGAATTATGTAGTCCTCCCCGCGGCTTATGACCAGTTCCCCCAAGAGACTTTTTCCCTCACGGCCGGCACACTCGGGATTATTCTCGAGGAATCCTGCCAGTTCCAGCTCACCTATTACCCCCCGCACAACGAGACGCCCTCTGATCCGCCGGGGGAGAATGAGACGGTCGACGATCCGCCCTCGTTCTTTGAGAACCTCACCCCTGCCTTCGGGATCGGTATTCTCGTGGGCGTGCTCGTCCTCTACAAGGTGAAGAAGAAATGAATCATCCTAGTAATCTGATTCAGGAGGTATTTTACCTAAAAAAATAGAAGAAAATCAAAAAATAGAACCGAGTTTCAGAAAAATGTATGTAAATGGAGAGTAAGATGAGACAAATGCGCGCCTTTGATAGGTATGTTCTACGAGCCCCGATAGCATTGGCAAAGTTATCCTCCGCATTCAGGCTATCCCCCTATTTTTTCCGCGATGCAGACAGATTTGGCAAGGCAAGGCGTAACCTATATAGAGGTTTGATATATATGAGTGAAAAAATTTATGAAATCTGTCTCTTCGAAGGAGATTATAAAGACTACCTGATTCGGAACTTGCTTTGCCAAAGCAAGCAGACCCAGATCCTCTCGGATCGAGATTTCCTGAGTTTAGAGGGTCTCGCCACCCACCTCGCGACCCTCTCGAATCTGAATTTGCTCGTCGTGGACATCAGCGAGTTCGAAAACCTCGGGCATTCTAAGAACCACCAGCAACTGCGCATTGCCCTCCAACACTTCTACGACTGCCTGGAGACGCTCGCTCATCGCGGAACCACCTGCGTTATCTTCGTCAGCTTCCCGTTCTATCGGCAAATCCATGAGACCCCCTTCGTGCCGGATTGCATCCAGCTCCACATCCACCCCAGCGAAGTACTTTACTTCTGGGAGGTCGAACTGATGAATCCGCCTGAACGCTCTGGGCAGAAGTTTCTCTTCCGCCCGTTCATCGAAGCACCCCCCGTCCTCCCGTGCCAGTAAACGCGAGGTTCCCTCTCCCCTTTTTTTTTCTCACCTCTCGGAGATGACTATGATGGAAGCTTGTAATAATAGTAATAATAGTAAGAATATACCGAAACCGGGGATGATTACCCCCCAGAATTTTACCCCCGTCCACTTCCGATCGTTCCTGCTCAACACAATCTTCGACGACGTCCTCAGCTGCGAAATGCACCGCTCCAATGGGCGCATCTACCTCACCGCCGTCGGGAAGCTCATGGAGGACTTCTTTTTGGTCCAGATCAAATCCGATGACCCCGCCTTCGATGCGCTCCAGATCACTCACGTGCCACCCCGCATCGTGGATCTGCTGGAAACCGCCTTCTGCCCGCTCTGGTGAATCTTATGTATCTCTTATATTTTTTTATTTTCCTTCTTTTTATCGTCTGCCTCGGCTATATCCTTTGGCAGCGGCGATCCCGCGCAACGCACCCCCAATTATACCTCTGCCTCGATGGGCACACGGTCAGGTCCCGCGGCGAGTGGATGATCGATGCCGTCCTCCAGTACCTCGGCATCCCGCACACCTACGAACTGCCTTTACAGATTAGAGGACGCACCCTCCACCCGGACTTCAGCCTGGGCCACGGGATCCTCCTCGAGTACTGGGGGCTCCACACCCGGCTTTACCTCGCCCAGAAGAAAAAGAAGCAAGAGTTGTACCAGCAAGGCAACTACCACCTCATCAATATCGAGGATGCGGATTTGCGGAACCACCTCGCGCTCCTCGCGGCCCAATTACGCCCCTTTCAGGGGGTATTCCCCCAGTTCCAAGCGGTCTTGAACCAACTGCCGAAGAGGTAAGTCTAATGCCAATATTTGTCTAGTCCCACTAACTTTCCCCAAATATAACAATTTATTAAATTATTTTCGTCTCATCCAAATTATTCTAAATTAGTCGGTCCTTGGCTAGAACGCATCGGAGGGTGGTAGTGGGGTGGAGAGCCTAAAAAAATCGCCCACTACCTAGAGTTTAAGCGGATTTTAGAACACAAATTAGTGCTGGCACTCCACAATAAGATATTAGATATATCTCCTTATAAAATTATACCTTCCGCAGAAAAGCAAAGGAGCACCGGATCTGATCCTGTTTTACATAAACTAAGCGCCATTCCTCTTTTATGCGAGTATTTATTAAGTTAGATATCATCGAGTATTAATTAAAATATCTGGTATTTAGTTAATATGGCAGATTATGATCCAGGCGTTTCCTTGGGAATATAGTCGGTTCGTGTGCTCGTACCAGCTCCCAGTTTCAATTCCTTTATAAAGAGGGTTGATGCGAGTGTCGTATTATTTTTGGTTCGATCGCGGAAATAACAGGGGTTTTGCCTAGTGGGGGGCGGATTTTTTGCCCCTATATAAAGTCGCATTCCGTAGCTAAAATTAGGAAAAAATTGTCCCTCCCTAGAGTTTAAGCGGTACTGGGGATTTGCGACAGACGACGTGATATTCGTATCACGGAAGAGAAATTGATTTAAGAAGGTGAGATCACTCATGCGGCACGACTGCAATCTCCTAAAATTGCGAAGAAAAATACCTAGTCCCAATAAGAAAGAGAAGAAAAAAGAAAAAGAGGAGGAAAGACGCAAATACTATGATGATCGGGATGATTGGTATAATTATGATGAGGGGTGGTGAGGTTCATGGAGCGAAGTCGATCTGGGAATAGGAAACGAATTATCATTCTAGGAATTATCTTGCTCTTTGCCATCTCCATCCTAGCATACATCGACCGAACGCCACCAGCTGACCTCCCCCCTGCTTCGGAAACCATCAGCGTTCCGTCTGCCGCACCCCTTTCCGCGCGGGAGTTAGTGCCTTGCTATGCCCTCCGCACTCCCTCGGTGTACTCGATTGAAAGTCAACCATTAACAGTATACGGGGACCTGAGTTCACTGGGTCAAGAGAATGTCGTGATGCTGTTCCGGCACGACCTTACGGGGGTGAGCAATGGCGCGACGTATGTGATCTACACGCTCTCCACCGCCGGCATAACCGTAGATGCGGATTACACCTTAACACTGAACTGGGAAGCCTCAGGGATTGGAATTACCACGGGATGTATGGCGACACAACTGAACCTTGCGCTCTTACGCCAGGGGAGTGGATGGGTACCTATCCATACGGTCAGTACGCCTGAAACTCAAATCGATCGGAGTTTTGGGTGGGCCGAGTATGTGATCCCGGCACCCTATACGGATTATCTTGTTAATGACGAGGTTAAATTGAAGATCGAATTCACGCAGCAACTGTCCGCCCCACAGACCTGGACCCAACTGCTCTACGTGCGGTGGATATTCCTCGAACTGCGGAATGATGTCGCCGTGAATCAAGTAAATGCCGCCCGCATTACTATTTTATCCGAAGGGTTCACGCCGATAGGAAGCGTAGGGGCGTTACAATTCGAAGATGGGACCTGTTTCGCGCTCCAGCGGGCGGTCGGTCCCAGCGGAGAAAAAGGCTCGGTCCGCTTCCGCGTGGAGTATGACCTCGGATTCCTCGCCCAAGAGACCTTGCTCGGGTTGCGGTTCAGCCATCTCGACTGGTTCCAAGTGGAAGGAGCCCTTAGTTATACGGTGATGGGGAATATTTCTTTAGTAGGATCAAGTGGAAATACCTACCTTTGTTATCTCCGCCAGAACCTTGTCAATCCCGTGACCCCCTTCCAATTGCACGCCATTTTTCCCAAACTAGGTGATTGGAAAATCGGGACCACGATCCAACTCCTCTATAATATTAATTATTCAGTCACGGGGAGCGCGACCCTCTATGCGAAGGTTGATTGGGCCATTCTCCACCTCATTCGGGGACCCGACCCGATTATTCGAGCCAAGGTCCTCAATCAAACGGTCTATGCCCAGCAAAAGGTGTGGCTGAATCTCACCTGCGTGGATGGGAAAGCCCCTATCACCGAAATCCGCTTTCTGCCTTGGAATGATCTCCTCGGGACGGCTGCCGGGACCTACCTCTACGCCAAAACGATGACCAGTGCTGGAATTATCCCGCTCTCCCTACAAATCCGCGATGCGGAAGGCGATCAATTCAATGTGCCGCTGGGGTCCCTCACGGTCTTGCACCGTCCGATCTCCATTGCCCTTTACTTATCGGAAGATCCCTTCCTGCAAGAGGTGATCATTCAACTCGCGATTAAGGACATTTTCACCAATGCCCCGCTCCCGCTCCACGCCTTCAGTAAGACGATTCTGAAGAATGGGACATGGTTCCGCCAGCAGACTCACCAAACTACCACTGCTGGGAGATTTAGCATTCAGGAATCCGTGCAGGAGTACCTCGATTGGAACTACACGGTCACTATTCAAGCGTTGGAGACCCTTGTGTATGAGCAGACCATCGTCCGCGCCTCCATTGTCCTGTCCCAGTGCCCGCCCTACCTCTCCATTCTCAATGTTACCTATAAGAAGCCCCTGAAAGCCAATGACCGGATCAGCTTGTTCTATTCCGCGAAATGCCAAACCTCCCTGACGGGGCTTCGGCTCTATAAAAATGGGACGCTGTTCCTCGTACTCCCGACGACCTTAGGCACGTTCAACTGCACCTTCAGTGATGTGGGAGGTGTGGGACAGTATTACCTGTACGCCTCTAATGCACGGGGATTCCAAGGGTATTCGCTCCCGTTCGTACTAAACATCTCCACCATCCCAACCCGCTTGGCGCTCACATCGCAGTTGAATGTAGAAGAGTATTTTATTGTCCTGGATATGGATCTGGTGGATGAATTGAACCGCAGTTGTAACAACGTGCCGCTCCGGGTCACGATTTACGATTATGGGAAGGTATTTTATAATCAGGAGGTGACTACGGGGATGGATGGGGCGTACCTCATCGTCCATTTCGACCGCTTCCTCGACCACTCTTTCACCGTTACTATCACCTCCCAGGAGACCGCCCTTTATTCTGAATCGATCCTCTCGGCGGGCGATCTGAGCTTCGACGGCTACCCCTTCTATTCAATTATAGGGGTGTGGTTGGTAAGCGGGTGCGTCTTGGTGGGGCTAATGGTCGCGCGGAGGAGACTCAAGCGATGATTCGCATTACAAATAATCAATTTATAGAGGTATTAGAAGAATGATAAACGAAATGATGTATGTATGGGATGCAATTGGTGATTCCTACAGTGTCATAATGGCCATAGTTAATTATGTTTGCTTTGGAGCATTCATCCTGTGTTGTGTACTATTCTACGCCGTCGTCGTAATCGGACTCTTCGACCGCTATTACAAGCACGTCGCCGTCTCCACGATGATCATTATTATCATTTTAATCATCATCCATTGGATCGCGCTTGATAATTTCGGCATTCCGATCCTCGTTCCCCCCCTTGGCACGCCATATTTTATCGACTTCATGCACATTATGCAGTATATCGCCTCGGTTTCCATCGTGCTCCTCCTAGCCGCTATCTTCATCTTTGCCATCTTAGGGCGGTTCGACTACTTCTACCAACGCCAATTCTCTGGCGCTTTCATTTACTTTGTCATCCTCATTGTCTTGCACTTTTATTTGGAAGACACTTTCGGCATTAAGCTCATCTTCCCCCCTAATTTATGGTGATGCCCATGATTACTACGACCGAAAATCCCGCTGTCCCACTCCACCCGACGAGCGTGAACCTCAATGTATTGATTCAGAAAATTCAGAAAATTCTCCACAATGGGCAGTATGAGATCCTTAAATCAGAACGATTCACTTGGTATGGGCGTATCTTCAGGTATCCGAAATACGCGATCTGCCACATCTTAGTGACGAGTACTGCAGATACTTTTGAATCAGCGGAAAGACGAGTACTCGCCCTAGAGACGGAGTGCAGTTTAGTCCGCCGCCACCTCTTGCTTGGGAAACCCCTTGTATTATTAAGTGCCCAACAGCACCACTTCATCTCCCTCCACAAGCGTCTCGAACGTCCTTCCTATACCTTTGCGGGGTTGCCGGTAGGCTTCCTTATTACACCAGTGATATTTCTACAAGAATCAGGGAAGTGGGAGTGCCTCCAAGGGCGGAGCACCCGGATCGATTCAGTGAGTATTGACCCCCAGACCGTTCAATTCTTTCTGCAACTCCAACAAGAATATTTGGAAACGCATCGGGCATCCCTGCTCGACTTGAAAAAGTTCTATTACTGGAAGATGGCCAATTATTTATTAAATTATGGTCCTGCACCGTTCTTTGGGCTCTGGGGGGCAAAATCCATATGTGCGATTATCCAAATTCCTTTCCTTCCCTTGAGCGCCATGTTGGGGCTGACCTTCGCCCTCTACGGAAGCTTCCTAGTTGTCATCTACCTGATGTACTCCCTATTCAGTCGCAGCCAGGAGAACGAGCTACGCGCTACTGTCTCCTCTGCCCCGACGGGACACTTTGAGGAGTCGGTAAGTGAGGAGCAGATTGCCGTTTCCGAGGAGAATCCCGAAGGGGTAGTCGCACCAGAGGAACCCGACGCTATATCTACTCCAGAGGATGATTTAGAAGTTACGCTGGACGAGGAGGTCTCTCCTCCGCCCACAAATCCAACCCAGAACAGAACCACGGCGGATGAATATTACCTGCCAGTAATCCAGAACAATACGCGAAACCTCCTAAAACTTCACATCCCGAAAGCCGTCAGCACCCAAGCCGCGTTCTTGCTCCGGAAAAGTTTCTGTTGGATCTTGGCGCAGACCCAGCGCAATATCCCCCGCGATCTCCCGTTGCCCGACTTGCTCAAGTTGGTCCACGGGCACCGTATCGTTAAGAAATGGCTTCCCCAACTTCGCCTGTGGTTGGGGAAGATCACCACGGAGACGCCCTTTGAAGCCGAGGAAGTCCGGGCACTCAAGAATTTCATGCTATTCTTTTTAAAAGATCTTACCTTACTTCCCCCCTACTTACAAGAAGTTTTTGATAAGCGAGAAGGGGCTCACCTTCCTGACCACCCCTCTCCTCCCCAATCCCCCTCTCATATAATAAATAGGTCAACATCTCCTAGCGACCTCCACGATCAACTCCATGGTCTTCATAATCAAGTCCGAGAGTTAGATACGCTAGTCGATTCGAAGTTTGCGGGCAGGGAATCCCCTCCTGATAATACTCCTCAACCCAGTAACCACGTTCCCCAGAATTTTGATGTCGATTCACTCCCCCAAGCATTCCACACCGAAACCCCCGAAATAGCGCTCCCCTTCTTCCAGAAGATGAGCGAATCGGACAAGAACGGGCTCTATTGCACCCTAATCGTGGATAGAACCGCCCCGGACCTTGTGGAGGTGATCACCCGCTTCGAGAGTTGCACGAAGGGTTTGGATGTTAACCACCGCAACCGGATGGATATCGCCACTATACGAGGGACCTCCTTAGAGCTGGAAATGCAGCACTTAGACCCGCCAGTAGTAGTGGTGGGGTGCGGGAAAACGCGGCAGTTCCTCCCTTATAATCAAGGGGGTGATGATGTCCGGCTCCAATCAGTCATAGCGGGGTACCGCTTGACGCCAAATCAAATCACTTTTCGTTTGAAAAAGGAAAATCCCGAAGATTCGCCAATAGAGGAAAACAGCGAGACAGGTACGCTCAACGCGGAGAATCTCCCCCCAGCGCAAGTCCAGGAATCATCTTTAGAGTCCGAGGGAGCACCCCCTGACCTCACCCCTCCCAAATCACAAGAGGCGGAGGATATTATGGTATTACCCCCACCACCAACGATTGATGGATCCGCTCCGCCCCAGACCGCTGAAGTGGAGGAAGGGCTTCAAGCCATCGCAGAAACCATAGATTTAAGTAATGCCCGAAAAAAAACGACCGAATCCTCCTTGGATCGGGACTTCGCCTTGCGGCAGAACCTGAAACGGATTCGGAAAGGGTCGATCATCGTCGATGGGAGCAACATATCCAAGATGATACGCGATCAGCACCACGATGAATCACCGCCGAGTCTCGATTGCGTACTCGGAATGGTCGAACGCCTCAAGAAACTCGGGATTCCCGAGGAGAAAATCGTGGTCTACTTCGATGCTAGCACGGAGAAGGAGTTCCAAGCCATTGACCCAGATATCTTGGTTCCCTATAAGAACCGCGAGCTGTTTCGCGTCGCCTCTTCGGGAGAACCCCTTGACGATTCCCTGGTCAGTTTGGGCAGGCTGTTTGGTAAAAAGAATTTCCTTGTGATTTCGACAGACCGATATCGCGAGTACCCGCCTTGGTTCCAGCAACACCGCGTCGGTGCCACGCTGGACCCGAATAACTGCCCGTTCCTTGCATACCCGCTCAAGAGATTATTCCAGATGTATTTTAGAGGTGAAGATGATGCTTGATTGGCTGACGTTCTGGGACCAGTTGATCTACTGGGTGCAGGTTCTGACCACCGCCGTGCTGGCGGGGCTGCTGGTGCTCGCTTTTCTCTCCTGGATCACCCGCAATCGGAAGTGGACCATTGACTGCCTCATGATCGCTGTGGTCCTGCTCATCGCCGGTGCTATCGCGGGTCAGTTCGGCATCCGCATCTTCGCCCCGCAACTCTATGAACTTATTGATTGGATATTTTCCTGGTTTCAAAAATAAATGGAGGTATGAAAGGATATGTTATGTCAAATTAACGATTTAACCCCGAATTCCAAGCGCATCACGATCGTCGTGAAGCTGATCTCCCAAGCCGAGCCGCGCTATGCGAAAGGGCACAAGGTAGTCCAGTTCATAGGGAGCGATCCGACTGGACAAATCCCCATCCCCTTCTGGAATAACGATTGCGACGCGGTCAAGGTCGGAGACTGCATCGAAATTCAGAACGGCTATATAAGTGTCTATCAAGAGCAGATGATCCTGAATGTTGGGAAGTTTGGGAGCTTCCGCTGTATTGAGCCGCCCGAGGAGTTCTCCATCAGCAACAACCCCCCACCGACCAGTCCAACGGCTCTCGAAATCTCCACCGTAGAAATGCTGGAGCGGAAGACGCGCGGGTTGGCGGTAGAGGTGGTGGTCCAGGAGAAAGTGGAGGAGCGGACCGTGCATACCCGCCAAGACGGGGAGGAGCACCGCGTGGTGACTTACTTAGTGGGTGATGCGACGGGGTGCATTCTGCTCACCTTGTGGGATGCGTGGAATGATCAGATTAAAGTGCCCAGCACGGTCGTGATCGAAGGGGCCTTCGTGCGGTCCTTTCGCGGGCGCCGCTACCTCACCCTAACCAAAAATGCGCGAATCGAACCGTCGGAGAGCGCCATCACGTTCAATAAACGGAACAACCTCTCTGAAACAAATGCAGGAATGTGATTGAACCATGGGAAAAGCACAAATCGAGATAAGCCCACAGACCATTCGGCAGGCAACCCACTATCAGATACTTGAAACCGTCGAAGGGAAATACCGTCTTAACCCCCGCTTTTCGGAAGTATTCTGGCAGGTATTCTTTGAAGAAGTGAAAGAGTTTCTGGAACATCCCCTCAATTTGCAGAAGCGCCAGAAAATTGAGGAGCTCGTCGGTGATGTTAGTATTATGGCAGTTGTAACGCATTTGAAGGTGATAGACCAGCAGGAATTGCTCGATTTAGCCCATCTCATTCAGTGCATGGCGTGGGAGACCATCCTCTCGGTCGTTGAGGATCTGAAAAAGCTCCAAGACCGAGGCTAAGACCAAGGGGGACCCTGATATGCCCGTAAACGCGAACAATAATCGTAAAATAGCCATGAAGAGGAGTGATCCCTTGGAGGATAGCCAAGCTCCAACGATCCAAGGCTATAAATCCTTCATCAGATGTGGATTGCGCCGACTCGACTTGGAGAAGGAGAGCGACCGCTATATTGAATTCTTCCAACGGTATTGGGTTGCACGGAACTTTGTCATCCCGCCGTGGGCGGAGGCGGATATCACTTTTTACGAGAGGCATCAAGACGTCCTTCGCCAGCTCTTTAAGGAGATGCCTTCCCCGGTGATCCCCTGCGCGGAATCGCAGGTGGGCTGGGTCCCGCTTCAAGAACTGGGGCAATGGGGGCAGTGGGTGCGCGTGATTGAGGGGCAACTGGTCCCCGTGCAGATCTATTTCACGTGCAATCTGCGGAAAAAGGGCACCCCGAGCGAGCAGGCGGAGTTACACTTCCTGCACACCCAGTGCCCCGCGGAGAGCCTAATCTACCCCGGCGACCTGGAAATCCCCTACGGGGAGGCGGGCGTAGAGTTCTGCCGCGAGCTGATCCGCACCTCCGCAGACATCCTCATTTTCTCGGAGTATGAGGTGGAGTACGGTCAATTTCTCGGCTTCGGCGTGTATCAAGAAATTCTGGAAGCGCAGCAGAAAGGCATCCCGATCCTCTTGCTGCGGGAGGAACAGTTCTGGCTGAACCCACAAATCGCGATCCATGATACAGAGAACTTGGTGTGCCATGCCCAAGTCAGCGCAACGCCACACCCGCCCATCCAGTTTCTCGAGGATCTCTTCTACTTTGGAGATATCTAGGGGTTTTAATGTCAAGGGGGGCGGCGGCGCAACCTCCTCGCTTTCTGGAGGGAACGCGCGAGTTTCCGAAAATTTTTTCACATCAAGGATATAGAGGAGGATGCGTATGGGCACATGAGTTTTTTTCAGCCGATCAGAAGGCGTTATTAAATCAATGGATTCACGGCATATATGTCGAAAATGAAATCGGTGAAAAGTTCTGGGTTGATTTTGAGTGGAGGAGTAAAGTGGCTGCTATTTCCCTAAAATTTAGGGATTTAATAGAGACCGTTTTTACTTCTAATGGTTTTTTTTCCAAATCGGATTTGGAGAAATTGTTTAAAGCCTTGATTTCTTTTTAAAACCAGTCTTATAGATATTCAGAAAATCATCGCGCGCTTTTTTGACTACTTGTGGAACGCGGCTCCACATCCCCCCATCAATTCAAAATCTTTGAAAGAAATTTCCAAAGTGGGTTGTTGCCGCCCGATGGGAGTGGTGGCGGGGGAATTCGCAGGAGGGAGGGGTGTGACACGAGTTTTATAAAAGACCATTCGGTATGGATGGGGATTCCATATCCAATACTTATTTTCACCAAAAGTGAAGTCGGTCCATAAAATACATTAGGTATTTTAGATACCAATAGTAATGGGTTTTATACTTTGTTGGAAAATTAATTAATATTTTCCATTTCTGCTTAATCTATGATTTTGTCAGGAATTTTATTAGGGAGTGAGGGTTCCTTCGTTGCTTTGAATTTAATAGCGCGCTAGACCGCATCTCCAATTTCTGATTTAGGTGGTCTCAGCTAGTCCTTTCGGAAATTTGTCGGTGCACCTTCGAACTCCCATACCACAAGGCAGGCCTTTTGCCCTAGGTTCACCGCGGATTCTCCATCCCTGTGAACTTGG
>CAYGYC010000012.1:0-27849 GCA_964353755.1 uncultured archaeon
ACCATTTTCAATCCACTCAATAGTATATTCAGCGAAATCATCATCTATCCAAAAATCAAAATTAAAGAAATGATGACCACCACAATTACACTCTATTAAAAGATTGTTACCGCTTCTTTGGTTAATTTCTTTTGGTGTTGCCATATATTTATTTAGTTAAATATTCCTCTTTATTTAGTGGAGCGCATTGTGAATGATGCCATTTTTGATGGTTATATTATAGGCAAATTGGATAAGGAAAAGAAAGAATTAGTTGTTATGCCGTATGAACAGGAGAAACGGCAGTTGAAATGCATTATTTGCTATCATGATATTGATTTTGACGCGCCTGATTTGGTGCGGTGCAAATATTGTGGGACAGTAGCCCATCGAGACCATATTATGCAGTGGGTTGCCGCCGCCGGAAAGAAATGCCCGAGATGCATGAGTGAATTAGAGCTACAATAATACATTATTCCCGCAAAGAATTCAAATTTAAGATATTTACAAAAGAATTAAGGGTTCTTGTTCTTTAGATCCTGCAGAGAATTCAAATTTTGATATTTTACATATTTTTTATTAGGTGAGTTTAAATATTTTATTTTATATAGGAACTATAGTGAGTATATAATGAAAGAAATTACAACCCTCCAAATTAAGAAGAAAACTTTGGAATTATTAAAAGAAGTAAAGGATTATCCACACCAAACATATAATGAAGTGATTTTAAAAATGGTAGAAATTTATAAACAGATTAAATTAAATAATCAATATGATGAATTCCTTCATAAAATTCAACAAATGAAAATGAGAGAATTATGGGATAATGAAGAGGATGAAGAATGGCAAGATGCCTGAGGCGGGAGATGTAATCCTTGCCTCGGTTCAATTTACTAATACCGTGGAGGTAAAGAAGCGCCCAGCTGTTATATTATTTCAAGAATATGATAATATTATCGTTGCAGGTATAACAAGCAAAAAAAATGGTTGGAATTCCTTTAAGTAAAGAAGAGGGTGCTATAAAAGAAAGCATCATAAAATTAAATTATATTTTTACAATTTCGAGAATCATGGTTTCTAAAATATTATTTTCATTGACCCCCAATAAGAGAAAAAGTCTTTATGATGAATTAATAAAAAAGTTATCAACTTTAATGCAAAAATAAATAATACTTCTAGCTGTGCTTTATGTTCAGAAAATGCCCGAGATGCATGAGTGAGCTAGAGTTACAGTAATAGTTAGACCTATTTCTCTATTCAACTTTACGTTCGGGTTGTTATTATACGATTAAATAGACCACTTATTTTTAGGATGATATAACTAATAATACGTTGTTTAAATCCCAGTTTACACTGGTTTTCCGGTTGGAATTCGACCTTTCGAAAAGCTTCAGCAGGATAGAAATGATATTTTGGAAATAGACGAAACCCAAAATAAAAACTGAGAAAAAATCGAACTGGATACAAAGGAATTAAGAGATACGTTTGGCTTCTATGTACCCTTAAGGCTTTGCTCTGGAGTTTCCAGTGAATCGTTGGAAAATAATGCGTATTTACATATGAATGATACATAAAGAGCTTAGGCCGGCTTTTTCTCGCCATCCTTTTAATAATAATATAGATAATTAACCCAGTTTTAACATGATCATTGTGAGGATAATAGGAATAGAATCCTTCTGGCGCAACGATAACAGCTGGATTGAAACTCTGTATCGCAGTTTCGACTCGCTGAATCGTTTCCCGATTTATCTCTACCTGAGTATCAATGTATTCAAGAATATTAACATCAGTTATTCCTTCGACTTTTAATGCTTCCCGGAATTCTTGTGCGCGAATTCGTCTTAACCTTTTTCCCATCAACTCCGGTTCGAGGGTACCAAATTCGCCTCTTGTCATTGATATGATTTTAACATGATTCTTTGGATTATTTGCTACTTCAATCATTAGATTACTAATATAAAACTCGAGATCGTCCGGATGCGCGCAAAAAAACAAATAACGCATTAAAATCACTCCATTATAATAGAAATTTTATTACATTGTTAATGCTTTTCTCTTATTTCTTACTCACATATAAGACAGTACAAATCGAGAACTATATTTTCTTTGTTATTTGGAAAGATTTTTTAAAAAAAACTATTTTTTATATATTTATAATTAAACATATTTTTAAAAATCAAGTTCGATAATATATACACAAGCGGAAAAATTGGAGGATTAGATTTGAATGCCACGAATTAAAGTAAATGACATAAGCATGGAATATGAGAGCAATGGTGAGGGATTTCCACTCGTGATGATCATGGGATTAGGTGGTTCGCTTGAGTGGTGGGGACCCCCATTGATTGAGGAGATATCAAAGCATTATAAGACCATTATCTTCGACAATAGGGGCATTGGGCAGACGGATAAGCCGGACATGAAATACTCAATTAAAATGTTCGCTGATGATACGGTCGGTTTAATGAAAGAGTTGAAAATTGAATGCGCCCATGTGCTTGGGATTTCGATGGGCGGCATGATTGCTCAAGAACTCGTTCTCAACTACCCCGAGCGAGTCGAAAAACTCGTGCTTTGTTCAACCTTCGCCAGTATGACGGGGATCGTAAAAATTCTAGCTAGACTTCTAAAGGGGCTCTATAAAGGTAAAATGAAGACTCCTGAGAAGACTAGGGAGATGCTGATTTCCACGCTCTTTACAAAGGACTTCATTAAGGAAAATCCAGATAAGATAGAAGAAGCAAAACAAAAAGCTTTCAGGATCACACCATCTTTTAATGAGTTTAACCGTCAATTAGAAGCAATTATCAAATTTGATAGCCGGAAGAGATTGAAAAACATCAATAAATCCGTTTTAATAATGCACGGCAAGAAGGATTCTCTTATTACATATAAGGCGAGTCTACAACTAGCCGAACTTATACCTTATCCAAAACTTACGCTATTCGACAACAGCGCTCACGCTCTTTTTTCACAGGAACCCGAAAAAGTCATCACGACTTTACTGGAATTTCTCGCATAATTAGAATCGGGCTTATCAGCATTCTGCACCGCAAATTAATTTAAATGTATATTTCATCTGTAGCATTTAAAATACCAATTCTTTTTTTTGCAATTACTCACAAATAGGGCAATACAAATCGAGAACCATGGTTTCGGGACTATCACCCGAAATAAATTGTTCCAATCCCTGATGCATTCCATTCTTGTAATTGTGAGCTTTACACCACTCAAATAATGCTACCCAGGTCTTATAGATGGTATTAGCCCCAGTACATCGAGCAACTGCGTAACGACCGCCCTTAAAAAAACATATCCGTATATCTTTTTCGGGTTCGGTGTTGGGATCCACTTTGATCCAAAATTCATATCCATATTTTTGATCGGGTCCTGATGGAGGGGGATTATTAAAACCAAAAATTGGATGATTTTTTAAATCATTTAACAATCCTCTCGGCTCTGCCCAGTTATTTAAAATTTGCTGTGCTTCTTGTTCAGGACTTTTACTAAAGGCATACGCACTCGCAACTAGCATTGGCTCCAAATTAACAATTTTTACTTTAATACTTCCTAATGTTTTCATCTTCCTTTTTTGAAAAAAAATTTAGTTGCTTTATATGAGATCTGGGGGATTGCGATTTCCAATTACTAAGATAGGGCGTTCTTTAAGACATTCGGCATCTCGAAGATTTAAGAGCTGTTCTCCAATTTCGGAGAGAGCATAAACCGGAATAAGAGACCCGAATTTTTTTCGGGCTTTGACATCGAAGTGATCCCGCATGAGTTTGGACGCACAGCCATGGGCCATATCCGCTTTTTCAATATACTTTATTTGTTCAGGGGTGACGCCCGTGGTGTGCACCACGAAGATAATGATTTGAATGTCTTCTTGCGCCTCTAACGCCCGCAAATCTTCAATGATCGCGGCTTGCGGGGCAATGAGAATAGCGCCAATCCGGTGAAAGCCCTGTTTGATCGCGACTTTCACGCCTTCCAGCACATCCATTTTCGCGGATTTCGGGTCCAATACAATAGCGTCCAGTTCTTGAAGTTTTTTTATAACCTCAGGAATGGGAGAAGTCTCAATTAAGGCATTCATAGGACCACCAATGCCCTGTTCCACTTCGGGGGTAGCAGTGATAACGGTGCCTGCCCCATCGCACGCGATTACGACCGCATCAACTAATTTATTTTGCATGCCCGTCATGAAGGTCTCACTACATCCATACCCAATGCCTTTCGCTGTAGCATAAACTCTACGGTTTTTTGAGCACAGCCCGAAATCGCGAACTTTCCAATGCGTGTGTTTGGTGATGGTTTCTATGGTGTGATATTTCCATCCTGTCCACACCTCATGAATAGGGCAATATTTAACTAGAGGCTCGGTGATAGAGACTACTTTCCCATTACTAACAACCACGCGAGCCTTTCCAATTTCCCATACATGGCGGTCCATAGTAAATAGTCCGCTTCTACACTTTTAATCTTATGCTCAAACTTCTTATAATCCACTTATAAATCATCATTTTCTTTTTCTTAAAAGAGTCATCCGGGAATTGATTCATCCGCGATTTGACTAAGAAACAGAAAAGATTGAAAAGTGGTCTCTTCTATTCAAGCAATCGTTTCATTTCTTGAAATTCTTCTTTCGTTATTTCACCCTTTGCTAGCCGAATTTTCAAGATTTTTAGTGGGTCGCCTTCTCTAATCAGTTCATTAGCGGCAAGTTTAATGGCTTTTTCATGACATTCAATAGCTCTTTGGTAATTTCCCATCTCATCATAGACTTTTTCTAACCCATACCAGGCAGGTTTAAATTGCGGGTCAATTTGAATGGCCCGTTCATAGGATTCAGTGGATTTCTCAAAATCGGCAATATCATGATAAATATCACCCATCGCATTCCAGGCGGCTTTAAATCCTGAATCGAGTTCGATCACTTTCTCATAGCATTCAATGGCGCGATAGTAATCCCCGAGATTTGCGTAGGCGTTGCCCATGTTCATCCAGGCGAAAATATAATTCGGATCAAGTTTAAGCGCCTCCTCATAATATCTTATAGATTCTTCCGCTTCGTCATCTTTGACGTATGCGTTCCCGATATTATTCCACGCAAATTTATAGAGCGGATCGATATCAATGGCTTTTTGATAACATTCAATGGCTCTCTTGTAATCACCTAGCTCATCATAGACGGTGCCAAGATTATTCCAAGCCAGTTTATCTTTGGGGTTTAATTTAAGTGCTTTCTCGAAACAATCAATGGCAGAATAATAGTCTTTTAATTCACTATAGGCAATTCCCATGTAATTCCAAGTATCATGCGAGGAGGGGGCGACTTCAATTAATTTTTTGTAACATTCCAGCATTTTTTCGTAATTCCCTAATTCATGATATGCCAATCCCATTTGGTTCCACGCCTCAATAAAGGTGTGATTTATTTCAAGGGATTTTTCATAGCAACCAATCGCCTTACGATAATCCCCTAACGCCTTATAGGCAGTTCCCATATCGTACCAGGCTAATTTATCTTCAGCATCAATCGCTAAGGATTTTTCGCTACATTCAATCGCCTGGACATAATCTCCGATATTGCGATAGGTAATGCCTAAGCTATTCCAAGCAATTTTATAGGTGGGATCAATATTCACGGCGCGGCTAAAACAATCAATGGCTTTTTGATATTGCTTCTGAATCCCATAAATGATTCCGAGATTGAGCCATGCCTCTTTCAGTTGGGGATCAAGTTCCACTGCTTTCGTGAAATATTCGATTGCCTGTGAGAAATCCTTTATCTGCAAGGATTTATAGGCTTTTATTAAGCAGTTTTTGATCTCCTCGGTCGACGACATTTCATTCCCAGTTCATAGAATATTAAAAATTTAATTTAAGGCGGTTATTCACTTTTGATACCATTATGTATCTTGTATTAGCGTGTTTTCCTATTTTAATTCTTTGAATACCTAACACCTATATTAATTCAATTTAGTTTTATGGAAAGAAATTAACTTTATTAATGCTTATTTGTTAGCTATTTTTAGAGTGATTGGAATGACTAACACAAAATTATGTGTATTCGTAATAACTATAATCGCAATCGGGTTGAGTATCCAATTGAATTATGCACAGAGCACCACGACCATAACGGACAGTACAATTTTAATTCCAGGGGCAGAATATACCAATTCTGTAAGTTTGAGCGATTTGACAACCTCTGAAACTTATAGTATCAACCTGTTAGCTAATGCTAGTGTCCGATTCTGGATTATGGATTCGAGTGAATATGACCTTTGGGAAAATTATCATGGGTATATTCCGACATGTCTGTTAAATATATCCACAATTGCCTATAGCAATGATTCTTTTACCGTGCCCGTAGATGACGACTATTACTATGGATTGAGAAACGAAGGTTCCACCTTGATCAATGTAACTTTAATAACTATTAGACCGGGATTGGTTATTTCTGGATTTACAGTTTCTGGATATTTTTGGGCATGCTTTTTCTATGTGGAATAATGTTTTATCATGGAGTAAAAAGTAAAAAACTTACCAAATACTCTCATGAAATGGTCAAATAGTGGATATCAAGCGTTAATCATTATGATCTAAGGTAGGTAGACCTGAGCTTTGCCTGCAGCAACTCTTTTCTTTTTTTGATTATCTGCATAGAGTTCTAAGTCCACGAAACTCATTTCGTTTTGTCTCGGATGTTTGGCGACGACTTTTCCTCCACACGTAACCGTATCTCCAGAGAAGAGCGGCCAGATGAGTTTAATATCAATTGATTTAAGTTTTCCCCCGGCTCTATAACACCAGTTAGTAATGACCTGCGTTAAAAGTGCAATAGTTAATTGCCCATGACCAATAGTCTTACCGACCATGAAAAGACCCACACTTTTTGCCCAAACTGGGTCCATATGAATTGGATTGAAATCGAGGGAACCGCATCCAAACCTTGAAATAAATTCTTGGGAAATTTCCCTGGTTACGGGACTTAGTTCGTAGTCCAATTCTACCTCTTCAAATTTTATGCTCGCAGACATTTACTTTTCGCCCTCTATTTGTTTTTGTTATTTTTTTGCTCCTGCAAGTTTATGTGCCTCTTCACCTTTGGAGAAAGGTAGGATTAGTGTTCCCCACCACTTCGCAACAAGCTCTCCCCGTTGATTTGTTAATTCTGAATAATAGGTCAGGTAACGTTTTCCCCGTTTTAAATATTTATCATATGCGGCTGATTTAATTTTTATTTCGTCTCCTTCGCGGATCGGCTCATAGAATTCTATTTTCTGACCCGGATTTATTGCTCCGGGCGTACGTATCCAACTTCCCGACCCCGTTCCGGCAATCCAAAAAACCACAGGGGTTATGAACATAGGAGGGGCAATTAATCCACCCCAAGTCGTTTTCTTGGCGAACTTTTCATCCTTAAAAGTCGGATTCTCGTCCATAGTACACTCTACATAGGATTCGATATCCTCTTTTTTCACTTTAAATGTCCTTTCTCCGAATCCTTCTGTTCCAATCACGACATCTTCCCATTTCTCGTATTTGGATTGATCAACAAAAAAGTCAAACTGAAATTCTTTCTGTTTCTCCGTTTTTTGATACTTTTCAATTAATTTTCTTGCTTCATCAGACAGTTTCACCATAAAATTGCTTCCCCACAGAGTTTTGTAGGAATACTGTAATACTGTAAGCTTTAAAGGTCTTATTATAAGAACTTTTTAGTTTAAAAAATGAATTTATTTAAAATGCGGCATCACGTCGGTCGCAAAGATTTTAACGGAATTAAAGTAATCTCCAGTAAATTCAAAGATGAAATGTTCGACTCCGACTTGGATAAAAGTGTTAATTTGCTCTATGACTTCATCAGGGGTGCCAGCGATGATTACCTTATCTGTTATTTCGGCTGGAACATTTTTACTTATAAAATTCATAACATCATTCTGGTGTTTAACATGGGTCTTTACGGACTCAGTGAAATGTTTCTTCACATCGAATTCTTCGGGAAGATCGATGCCGTATAACGCAAGGGTTTCTTTTCGGGCGATTAAATTTAACGCAACAGCGCGCGTCACTTTTTTAGCGAGTTCAGGATTATCTTTGGAAACGGATATCCAAAGTTCAATGCATTTCTCAATTTCAGAGCTTCGTGGATTCTGCTCTAAAAGTTGGAGTTGCTTTTTATATAAATCGGGGGTTAAATTGGTGGGAATCCAGCCATCTGCAATTTCCCCGGTTAATTGAATAGTTTTAGGACTATTAGCTCCGATATAGAGTTTTGGGGGTTCGGAGACTTGGAATTGCAGTCCGGCTTCTTTCAGCTGGAAAAATTCGCCCTCAAAATTGACGGTCTTACGGATTGAGGAGCCCCATAACAGTTTGATGACTTTACAAGCTTCGGTTAAACGAGTTACCGATTTATTCCAGGGAACTCCAAAATCGATTAAATTGGCGCCTTCACCAGATCCAATCCCTAGAATGAATCGTCCTTGTGTTAAGTCTTGCATTGTCAACGATGCCAGCGCTGTTTGGGCGGGATGCCGGCGATGGGGGTCCGTAACACAGGTTCCCAATGTCGCATGCTTGATTTTGTCTGCTAAATGCCCCAAAACAATAAAGGCATCAGCAATTTGCGTTTTGGAACTTAGCGGCGTCCAATTCAAATGATCCATTACCCATATGGAATCAAATTTTAATTCATCCGCTAGGAGGGATGACTTCACGATATCCTGGATTTGAAATTTCATAAAAGGTGCATTCGTACCATGATGTATGCCAAATTTTACCATATGTAGCCTTCCAATTTATTGATTATTTGGAAATTGGACAAGAGGGAATTAAAAAATTTTCCATAGTCTTTTATTTTTTTGCTTTTTTTCGTTCTTTTTTAATACACCGCACCCCTTTACAGCCTTCTCCATGCACCATGAAATCGTGAGTACAAAGATTACAATGGATGCATTCCGCTTCAGCGAAAGGCGGTCCTGTTTGCCACAGGAGGGGTAAGTCTGGCTGGCAAATGAAGGGGCGGCTCAGCGAGCAGAAGTCAATTGTGCCCTGGAGGATAGAGTTTATAGTTTCAAATCGATATAATCCACCCACAAGGATGATGGGAATATTGTTTCCAAAATCTCTAAGAGTATTTTTGATTTTTTGGGCATATTCAAGGTTGTACGCTTCTAGACCGCGAGTACGTAACTTCGTTTGCGATTCGGGGGGAAGGGATTTTACTTTGTCGTAGATCAATGTTTCCCAGATATAGGATGATATTTCTAAGGCATCAAACCCGGCTTTTGCAAATGTTCTCGCGAGATAAGTGGCCTCGTCCACCTCGAGTCCACCCGGGATTCGATCCGATCCATTCATTTTTAAGGTAATGGGAAATTGTGCGCCGACTTTCTTTCGACAGGCTTCCAGTAATCTTAAAACGAATTTGGCTCTATTTTCCGGCGATCCTCCATATGCATCGGTGCGTTTATTCATGAAAGGAGAGTAGAATTGGGTTATTAGGTAACCATGGGCGCCATGGAATTGAATCCCATCAAAACTAGCTTGCTTTGCCCGTTTCGCCGCTGCACCAAAGCATTCCGCCACTTCTAAAATTTCTTCAATAGTCAATTCTTTCGGAACTTTTTTGGACGCTTTATCTTCAATGGGAGACGAAGAAATTAGTTCGCCGGGAAATCCGGTAGGAAAAACTTGACGCCCGGCATGTCCAAGTTGCAAGAAAATTTTAGAATGATTCCCGGTCTCGTTTGCCATATCGTGATAAGCGCCAGCTAATCGGGTTAGCCCTTCAATATGCTCATCGGAATAACTCCCTAACATTTTGGGCAGCTGGCGACCATCTTCTCGAATATAACTCATTCCCGTTATAGTTAATCCAACCCCTCCGCGGGCTAAGTCTTCATAAACCCGCACCAAGTCATCAGTAACAAAGCCTGTTACAGTTGCACGGCACGTATAGGTGGCAGAACGAACGAGACGATTGGCGATCTCGACATTCCCAATTTTTGCTGGCGTAAAGACGCATCCGAAGTCCGTTTCTGCCATAATTTAACCTTGATAAGAAGGCTTTAAGGACTTTTGGGAATTTTATTAAACATTAATTTTGCTAGATGAAATAAGTATAAACTCTAAATTGAAAAAAAATGGGTTTCCTATGGCTGCAGTCACAATAACGATTTTTTGTCCCGATAACATTTATTCGTACGGGGCAATGGTCATTGGAGGCATTTTAGAGAATGCAGGATACAATGTTAAATTGACCCGGAATTATTCTGCAAATGAAGCGGGGAATTCCGAGATAATAGGTTTCAGTTTAAATTCCACCCTGCATTTAATAGGTCCGACTTTAGACCTCATCAATCAATTAAAATCTCAGACGAATCCGAATCCATTTATCATTGTCGGCGGGCCTGTCTCTATAGTGCCCGAGCTGGTTTTTAGTTGTCTTCCTAAGATTGACGCCTTGGTTATAGGTGAGGGGGAGGAAACCATCCGCGACCTCGTCGAAGCGGTCCAGATGAAAAAGGATTTAGAAGCGATTGCTGGAATTGCCTTCAAACATGATGGAAAAATTGTGACTACTGAAAAGCGAGCGCCGTATAATTTAGAAAATAGTCCTATTCCTAAAATTCCGGCGGATATTGGCCAGCAATCGATTCGGGGCGCAAATGCTTATTTTGAAACGCATCGGGGATGCCTTGCGACTTGTGATTTCTGTCTCATTCACAAATTCTTTGGGCGTACTATCCGTAGTAAAACCATTCCGCAGGTAAAACGCGAAATTCGCGCCTTTGCTCTAAAAGGGGCGAGGCGCGTAGCTATTGGGAGTGGGAATATTGCATTATATGGGATGAAAGACCAGACTATAGCCGAAGAGAAAGTGGAACAGATGCTCGCGGAAGTGAGCTCCGTTTTAACTCCACGAAATTTCGCGGCGCCCGATTTACGCGTAGATATGATTCCCGACCGGATTTTGGCAGCTATTCGCAAATATACCTATGGTGTTATTATATTTGGCATGGAATCAGGGAGCGATCACGTCCTTAAACTGATGAAAAAAGGAATTACCACCGAAAAAATTTTGGAAGCCGTGCAAAAATGTGAGAAAGCGGGTTTAGCTGTTGATGGCGCGTTCATTACTGGCTATCCCGGTGAAACGGAAGAATATTTTCAAGAAACTAAAGAGTTTATTGAAACTAATTCGCTTAGCGATTACACTATCAGTCTACCTGAACCCATCCCAGGCACCGATCTGGCATCAACCGTTCTAAAGCTGCCCGACAAAAAAAACCCCGTGTTCATGAAAGATGAAACGGACCTCGGACGGAAGTACGATTTCACCGTTGCAGAGCGCCGCTGCTTTGAATTATTGCTCTCCGCCAGTACCTCGCGAAAAATCCCGGTCTATTTAAGTGATCGCCTCCTCCAAGAATTCATTAAAAGCACGAAACAGCAGGGTGAGGAAATACGGCAAATTACTCGCCTCCTTAAACAACATCTTTCATGAGAAAATTACTTTTTATAGGAGCATTTTCTTCTCTATCATGAGGTTTTACCATGATTCAAGTAAAGAACTTAGGGAAGCAATTTGGCGATTTAAAGGCGGTAGATGGAATTACATTTGACATAGAAGATGGCGAAATTTTCGGCTTTTTAGGACCAAATGGTGCTGGAAAAACCACGACGATACGCATGCTCAGTTGTATCATTCAGCCCACTATAGGAAATGCGTGGTTGGATGGATATAACCTCCTTGAGCATCCGATGGAAATCCGAAAAATGGTGGGGATTCTGACCGAGAATCCTTGTCTTTATGAACGGCTCGATGCGATGTACAATCTAGAGTTCTTTGGGAAATTGTATGAGGTCCCAAAAACGATCCGTGCCCAACGAATTGAGGAATTATTAGGGATGTTCGACCTTGCAGATAGAAAAAACGAGAAAGTGGAAACCTTTTCGAAGGGGATGAAACAGAAATTAGCTCTTGCCCGAGCTTTACTCCACAATCCGAAAGTGATCTTTCTGGATGAACCTACCGCGGCGCTTGATCCGAAAATTTCCAAAGGTGTTCGGGATTACATCAAAAAATTAAGCGAGGGAGGAAAGCATATCATCTTTATCTGCACGCACAATCTGACTGAAGCAGAATATCTCTGTAATCGTATTGCCATCATTGATCATGGTAAAATTGTAGGCGTCGGAAGTCCAGAGGATTT
The DNA here is from genome assembly GCA_964353755.1 of uncultured archaeon. GTDB lineage: Archaea > Asgardarchaeota > Lokiarchaeia > Helarchaeales > HEL-GB-A > CAYGYC01. Next base: position 12,210 of record CAYGYC010000012.1, read on the forward strand.
GAGTAAAAATATTTGGAAAGGAGAGCAAGTGGAAATCGTGTTAAAAAAATTTAATGACGCCATGGAACAATCTTTAAAAGAATTGGATTGGTCCTACGACTACCAAAAACCGCGCCTTTTAATTAATGTGAAAGATACCTCGCAAGATAATCCTCGTATCATTGAAGCCCTCGTCAAATCTGGAGCCCAGATTATTAGTGTGGCCATTAAAAGACATTCTTTGGAGGATATTTATCTCAATTTAGTAAGAGATTAAAGGAATGTGAAGAAATGAAAAAAGCAATTGCTGTAATGAAGAAAGACTTTAAGGAAATTAGTCGTAATTTTCAAGTTTTTGGAGTTATGATTATTTTACCGATAGTATTTGGCGCAGTGTATCCGATTTTACTCTATTTTATTATCCCTTCGATTATTGTAGAGGATCCAGCAGCGGCGGGGTATGTGATTAACCTGTTTAGTGGTTTTTTCCTCATAATGGCAATAGCCATTCCAGTTGTGGTGGCGTCCGATTCCTTCGCCGGCGAAAAGGAACGAAAGACTATAGAAGCGTTGATTGCCGCTCCAATTAGTGATAGTGAATTATTTCTCGGAAAAGTGTTAGTCTCGTTTATACCTACTGTAGTTTTGACTTATATCTCCGCCATCATATTTTGTACCTTAGTTAATATTGCCTATGGCGCATTTTTTCTCCCCAACTTATCATTCATATTTCAAATGATTGCGGTGCCATTATTTGCACTGTTGGGCATCGAATTAACCGTCTTCATTTCCGCCAGATCAAAAGGATTCAGGGAAGCGCAGCAGGTAGCAGGCTTAATAATTCTCCCGGTATTAGGGATAGTAATTGTGCCAGCAATTTTATCTACTTCGGTGTTTGTTTTTCCCTGGAATGTCATTTTACTAGGTGGATTGGGTGCCGCAGATCTAGGATTATGGGGACTCGCTATTAAAAAATTCGGACGGGAGAATATAATTTCCAAGCTTTAATCTATTTTTTTAGATTCGTAGATACTCCACTTTTTTGGTAGAGCGTGAGAATATCCTCTAATTGGATTAGAGCAGAATTTAAAGCTCTGTCATAATCGAAGGCGCCCTTGCTTTCAACTACGAGATTCAGAATATTCTTCGCATATCCAATTTTTGATTGAATCTCATGAATGTGACCGCCTGCTAATCGTTCAAATAACATATCCAGGTCTTTTTTGATTTTTTCTTCAATTGCTAAAATATAGGAGTAGCTCTGATTGGCATCAAGTTGTTTAGATTTCAGTAGGGCTATAATTTTCTCTAGAGTCGTTCCTTTTTTCTCTATCATTTTTCTAATACTTCACTTTTGATGCGGTTAATTGTTTTAATATATGACTTCTGAAATATTCTCAGCGGGTACATAGAATTGGGTCTGTCGTTGGTCCCAGGCTAAGAATGGAACTCGATAGAAGATGGGGCGTTTCGGGATTTTAACGCGATTCTTATATTGTTGCTCTAAACTGCGTATTTTTTCAGCTTCAATGAAAGGATGAGTAGTTAAGCCTTCCAATTCATCTAAGACATCGGGTAAGTTAGCAAGACAATAGTCTTCTTCATTAATAATTTCCAAGAAATCTTTTAAAATAGCAATGTGGCGTTTTTCAACTTTGAACCGTTCTGCGAAGATGAGACAATCGTAAGTAGAATAAGTCCCGCTAAAGGCATCGCGATTAAGCCGGATGCGTGATAATATCCCTAAAAAATTTCCGGACAATGTATAAAATTGAAAATCGCTTAATTTCTCTAAATTAAACGTTAGCAGAATTGTTTTCTCGATAATTTTCGCGATCAAAAATAATTCACATTTACTAATTTCATCTTTCGCGGCAAAGGATTTAGGGGGCTTATTAAGGTCCAGAAAACTGAGGGTTTCGGCGAGTTTATTATATTCGATAACATTTGAGAAATGATAGTCCTCTTGCAAAAAGGCAGGAATTTGGTCCAGTTCTATTGCGATTCGATTTTTCTCCAGCCTAATTTCCAAGGAGGCATCCTTCAGTTGGATGGTTTCTGCGGCAGGATTCACCGTTTTTTCTTGGATCTGATCCGGAAATTCATCTAGCATGTGATCTTTCGCTCTAATTAAAAGATCCATGCTGTAGAATGAGTCCAATTTTACAAACATAACTGGTTCTCTTTTGAAAGAAATTTCACACGATATCCTTTGCGCTTCTCTTTCTTCTAATTTTCGGATCTATTGGATTTTTATAAAAAAAAGAGGGAAGCGGAACGGTTTACTTATCCGTGATCATCAAAAGTAAGCCCACCAAGACGACAGAAACGCCTTCATATTGGAGGAACCAGGGAATTAGTAAGGTTTGGTGGACGTAATAGAAAGCGGGGATAACTGCAATAATTAAAATAACTAAGAGCCACCATGCATACGGCAAGACATCGAAAACCATGAGAAGCAGAAGCACACCGACAGCAATACCAACTATGAACCATAACCCTCCACCAAAAGTTGTTATTGACAGAAAGAGAATTATTATTGCACCTACCAGCGTCACAAATTTCGAAGCAGTCATCTTAAATTTACCTTGCAAATCCAATTCTAGGAAAGCTGCGGTTAAAACCAGTAAGGCACCTAAATAAGAGGGAACGTTCAAGAGGCGGGTACCCAGTCCTGTACCCACGACTATACTGGTGATAATTTCCAATGCTAGTACGCCACCGCCTATCACCAGCAGCAACCACGAGGCATAAGGTATGCCTATATGAACTGTGAAACCCACTTCGACTACGAGGAGCAGAATGACGCCGCCCGCAATCATCACTATTCCTGTGATAATGAATAATACGTAACCTCCCGCATTCGGAATGTACCAGAGACCCTCAACGATCATAACGATAGCGCCGATAAATGCTACTGCTTTCGCCGCAGAGACATCTATTGTTTTGCTTTCTCCCATTTTGTTTCACTTCTTTCATATTTTTTAACTAAATAATTTAGTTAAATAAAAATAAACATATTTTCAGTATTTAAACTAGTAATACATGGTTATAAAATAGTTACGAGAAATTGAATGAAGCGGTAAATAGAGGGTGTTTTTCGCAGGACGATCTTTTGAATAGACAATTAATTAGAGTCTATTCAGCCAATATTTAACCTTTTCAATTATTTCCTCGACTTGATATTGGGGGACGGTCTGCCCCCGAATGACTCCTGTAATAATATCAACAATATATCCCTTGGTTTCTGGCGTGGTAGGCTGAGGCAGGCCAGGACGAACTCGGATACCCACTTTGGAGAAATCTTCAAACCCCACGGGTGCTTGGGTAATAATTATAGCAGGAATCGCCGCATTTTTCAGAAATCGGCGTGCTTTATAGACAAAATGCCCAGGAACATTTCCAAGATGAATGAGCGCCATGCGATGGCGAGCTATTTGTGCATCTTCCTCAGGCGTGATGCCTGAGATGCCCGATCCCGGCATTGCCCCTCCAGGCATATCTTCCGTCGGCCCAATCCCCGCATTCATCACCACCACGCTGACTTGTAAGCCCGCTTCGCGAAGCCCATATGTGATTTCACAGACGGGTTTAGTAATATGCCGAGGAGAGGGTCCCATGCTCAGAACGATGATATCGGGCTGGGCTGCTTCCGCAAAAGTAGCTCGTTGGGCTAGACCACCCCCTAATCCTAACCCTGCGGTTTCACGGCAATCGATCACTTGAGTTTGCCGTCCTAATTTGGAGGAATAAGGGGCTTTTTTCGGGCATAATTCAGATTCGGATTCAGTCTCTTGATCAGTCTCTTCAAAATTATCCATACAACGCTTTTCATGATTGCCGTGATGATTATGTTTTCGAAGTTCTTCTCTAGTCCTCTTCATCAGTGTCACTGCTGTCCTTCTCTAAAATATCCTTTTGGAAGGTTAAACTGTAACCGCGTACATAATCCATGGTGGTCTTTTGGAATTTGGAATACCGCCCCGCCCCTATTCGATACCCATATTCAAAAATTTTGTCAGCCGCTTCTCGAATGGATAGTATAACTTCCGGTTGGTCGACTTCAATAAAAAATTGGCCGACCTGAATATCCAAAGTAATTTCTTTCGAGTCACCAATTTTAATCACGCGTTTGACCATATCATACGTCCTGGGTCCAGAGAGGATGATTTGGGTAATGCCATCAATCTCTTTCAAACATAATAAAAATTTAGCCACGGTTTCATCCCCACAGAGTCGATTAGGGAAAATTACAACCTCTAAATTGTAGGGGATCTCACCTTCATCCGATTCTGCCATAAATATCACCCGTTTAATCAAATATTCATTGAATTTTACTTCGTTCTATAGCATATGAAGATAAATTCTGGAAAATTAACCTTTCTTTTCAATTTCTTTCATTAATTTATAATCAGATTATCTATAAAATCCTTTCTAAATACAGATTTCTTATTCACCTAATTCATTTTTTTTACTGTAAATAAATATTAATAATAAAACCACTCAATTATATCTAAGCGTTTATGATAATCAAATATGAAATTAATTATAACCTATTGAGACGAGAATTATGGCGACTGATGAGAATTTTTTTGTGAAAGTGGATAATATTAGTAAGGAATTCAAGCGTGGGGCAGCGGCTATAAAGGATATTTCATTCTCTTTAGAAGAAGGTCATAGTTTTGGTATACTTGGCAAGAGCGGTTCTGGCAAGTCTGTCTTGATGCATGCAATCCGAGGTACCAAAGGATATGAACCTACCCACGGCAAGATCCTTTATCGTATTGCATTTTGCTCATCCTGTAATTGGGTAGAGTATCCCAGCAAAGCAGATTCGCCTTGTCCGAAGTGCCAAGCTACAATGACATTGAAAGTGGTGGATTTATGGGCCGAAGAGGGAAAAGGCTCTGAAATTTTTCATGCCATTTATAATCGCGTTTCAATTATGTTACAGCGAACCTTTGCATTATTTGGTGAATATCCCGTAATTGTTAATGTTCAGAATATCTTGGCAAAAGCCGGGGTACCGGAGAAAAAAATTCAGGGAAGAGCTTTACGCATTTTAACCCAAGTCAAACTCACACATCGAGCTTTACATCTCGCTCGTGACCTGTCAGGGGGGGAAAAGCAACGAGCCGTATTTGCTATGAGTCTGGCGAAGAATCCGCTCCTGTTCTTGGCAGATGAGCCCACAGGGACGCTTGATCCCATCACTGCTGAGGCGGTTCATGATATTATGAAACAAACAGTTAAGACAGGGAATCTTTCCCTCATTGTTACGTCTCATTGGCCACATGCGGTGGCAGAACTTTCTGATGAAGCCATTTTACTGGAACGCGGCGCAATTACAGCGCGCGGAGATCCCAAAGAAGTGGCAAAGACCTTTTTAGGTCAGCTAGAAACTACCGAATTCAAAAAGGTAGTCTCAACCCGCCCGCTAATTAAACTGGAGGATTGTATTAAATGGTACTATACCTTCGATCGGGGTATAATCAAAGCCGTCAATGGAGTCGACTTAACGATTAACGAAGGGGAAATTTTTGGGCTGATCGGGGTTTCGGGCTCGGGAAAGACCAGTTTGTCCCACATGATTATAGGCTTGCGTCCCATCACAAAGGGTAAAATCTGGATTCGGATTGGGGATGACTGGATTGATATGAGCGTTCCGGGTCCCGGAGAACGGGGGCGTGCTTCGCGATACATGGCGATTCTGCATCAAGAATATTGCCTTTATCCACATCGGACCGTGCTCGAGAACCTGACTGGAGCCATTCGAGCGCGCGTTCCGGAGGAGTTGAAAACGAAAAAAGCGTACGATGTGCTATATGCGGTGAATTTCAAGAGTGAGGAAATTGATAATATTTTGTATAAATTCCCGGATGACATTAGTGAAGGTGAACGGCACCGGGTGGCGATCGCCCGCGTCTTAATCAAAGAGCCGAAGATAGTATTATTGGATGAGCCAACAGGTACCGCTGACCCCCTTACACGGATGGAAATCGTTCGATCCATTCGAAAGTCCCGTGAGGACCTCGATCAGACCTACCTGATTGTTAGCCATGACATCGATTTCATTATGGATGTCTGTGATCGGGCTGCCTTAATGCGCGGGGGCAAAATTATCGCAGTCGGTCCGCCCAATGATGTCATTAATACCATGAGAGAACAAGAAAAAGCGATGACCACTTAATTCCTTTTTCGGAGGCGGCGTATTTTGAACGATGAATTCCTCATAGAGATGATGGAAGAACTCATTCTAGCCGAGTTCAAAGAGAACGATTACAATCTTTTCGCACAGCAGATTTTGGATCTGAACCTTTCACCTGAGGAACTAAAAAATGCATTAAACAGGATTCTTGAATCAAAAAGCAAATCGCTGAAGGACAAAATTCATCTCTTATTACGCGAAGAAAAACAAAATTTGATCGAGCTCGCATTCAAACGGGCGCAAAAACGATATAAAACCAAAATGACCCTCCGATTCATGTCTTTTGAGCAAAATGAGATGGGGGAATAATTGCCTCTAATCTTAAATATTAAATATTGTAAATTCTAGTTTAAGCACTGTTTTTCATAAAAGTAAGAAGGAATGCGTTTTTAGATAGAAGGTGAAATAAATGGCAAAGAAACCAGCAGCAAAGCCCGTGGCAAAGCCCGCAGCAAAGCCCGCAAAGTGGGTCTGCACCGTGTGTGGCTATGTCTATGATGAAGCAAAGGAGAAAAAGCCCTTTAACGATCTTCCTGCGGACTGGGTTTGCCCTGAATGTGGCGCACCAAAAGATGCGTTTGAGAAAAAGAAATAATTTAACACCCTTTTCAATCTCTTCTTTTTTTGAATTATTCTACTTTTTTAATTCAATTTGAGATTGCGGAAGAAATTTTACTAAAATATAATCGCGAAAATTGGATTTGCGAATTTCTGCAATTTCCTTCATTAGATAATCCCCAATTCTGACATTTTCGATTTTTTCATGAAACGGGGCATAGGGGAGTTTAATGCGGAGACCTTGCAGTTTGGGGACAATGGGAGTAGGCGACAGAACAGTCTTGATCTCAGAAATTTGGCGCTCAACTTCTTCCTTTATGGCAAAGGTGGGGAGAACAATGGGGTCCTTCTCTAAAAGATCACGTGCTTTCTTAATACTTTCACTAACCGCTTTCCCAATTTCTTGGAGTTTATCAATTTCATCTAAGGTTTTAAAGCGGTAGGTAAGCCGGCCGATGTTTCCAACATAATACGGCGTGTAGGGGATGGAATTCAATTCAGGTCCGCCAGTCACGACAAACGGGATGGTGAGATCTTTGTAGAGTTTCCATTTATGTTCTTTAAGACAGTATTCAAAATTTCCGAGGACAAAGATCGCCGCATCATGTTCTTCAATAATATTTTTTTCGCGGGTAGAAATTTGAGCAATCCGTTGCCCCACCCCTCTAGCTAGGCCGATCATATTAGTCTTCGCTCCTGAGCGGCGCATGAATTCGGCAATATCGCAAAGTAGATGGGGGAGGTGATGTCTCGCGATAGTAGGCGCTATCACGGCAATTTCCGTCCCGAGAAGAGGTTGTTCGCGAATACTTCCGCGTAATTCTAGTACTTTTTCTCTGATGAGAGGCACATCAGCCATTTTTGGAATGGTGAATGTAATAGTGGCTTCTTGGGCTATAATTTTCTTTTGAATAATCCAACCACCTAAATCCTCCACCAACTCTATTAGAAACTCGCTTCGGTGGGCGCCCCCCTCAAAAATAAAGGATTCTGCACTCATTCAATACTCTCCTGAAACTCATGCGTCTTCCAAGGTACAATTCTTCGCTCAATCTTCTTAGGGGTGCGTTTGAATTTTTCTAATACTTCTGGTGGAAAAGAGGTAGGGGGATTTTTTAAGGCGGTCTCTGCTTGCCGGATCCATTCCTCTTGAATAGGATTTTCAGAAGCTATGATGGTAATGTGAATTTTATCAATTATACTCTTTCTTACCCGAAACCCTTCAGGGATGATCCGATTAAATGCATCCAGAATTTTATTCAAAATCCGTTCCCGCGGACTCAGGGCAACCATCTGTTTTAATTCATCAATGGTAATGAGGGCGGCGGGGATTAGGAGGTTCCAGCGATCCCTTTGTGTTATGTTCTCGCGCCTAAAACGACCCCAGAGCACGCGTAGCAAATCAGGGGCGTAACTTTCATCTTCTATCTCCACGTGAATCCCTTCCTTCTCCAGCGTGAGGGTCGTAATATCCGCAATGCGAACGGGTTCCTCCGTTATTTTTAATTCAGCCTGAATATAGAAGAAGGGTTTTTCGATATCTATTAAAATCCGAACAAACTGGAACGCCCCTGCGACCGCTAAATCCATAAAAATATGATCGGCAATCATCTTATAGGAAAGAACTCCAAAATTGAGTGGATCGGACCGGTTTAGATTTTCCACAAATATTTTTTCAGCCATTTACGCTCACTTGGAAATCATTCCCGAACTTAAAAGAGCGGCCCCTACGGCTCCTGCAAACGGAGAATGCTCGGGGACAATAATTTCCCGCCCTAATACTTCTTTCATTTGTTTTACCAGTCCTTTAATGAGTGAAGTGCCACCCACTTGAATGACCGGATCCCGCAAATCAATCTCTTGGAGTTGTTGGGTGAATACCTGTTCTGCCACGCTGTAACACGCGGCGGCGGCTACATCGGCGCGATTTTGCCCCTCCGCCAGTTTGGAGACTAAGTCTTGAATGCCAAAAATACTGCAATAGCTATCCAATTGTACTTTATTGGCATCCCCCTGAAGCGCAAGTTCGCCGAATTCCAAAATAGGAAGACCCAATCTACTAGCTGCTAATTCCAAAAAGCGTCCGGAACTTCCTGCGCAGATGCCTCCGACCGTAAAAGCATCGGGGATTCCATTCAATAAGGTAATTACTTTATTATCCAGTCCCCCGATATCGATAACCGTTGCTTCACCTTTCTGCCTATCAGCCAGAAAAACGGCGCCTTTCGAATTCACCGTCAATTCTTCTTGCGCCAGATTTGCATGAAATTGCTTTCCTATAATGAACCGTCCATAGCCGGTTACCCCAATAGCTTGCATCCGATCCAATTTTCGCTGGGCATTGGCTAAGGCTTGCTCCACGGTTTTCTTCGCACTCTCTTCAATATCGGTGGTCGGGAACCAGCCGATTCCAATAATTTCATTATTGTCCATAACTACTGCTTTGGTGGTTGAACTGCCCGAATCAATACCCAAGGTGAGCCCTTCCTGCTTCTGCCGGGCAAGGAGTGCCTTCTGCTTCACGACCGTTGCCAAGGCTTCCAACCGAATGACCAGCTCACTTGTTTTGGGATGCTCGGTGAACGCATACATGATGACCGGTATATCCGCTTGCTGAATAAACCGCCGAAGCTCATGCCGCACCAACGCACCTTCAGCACACCGAAAACAGGTCACAATAAACGCCGCATCGGCTTCGGCAATCTGGTGGGTAATCGCCATGGCTCGCGCTATCATTAATTTCAAATTCGCACTATCGACATCCAACCCGAAATCTTTAGAGGATTTGAGGATATATTCGAGATCTACTTCCGGATAGATCAGTTTTGCGCCCACTATCTCTGCCGCCTGCTCTAACGTGCGTTGAATCCCGCTCCATTCCGTTCCACAACTTATCTGCGCAATCTTAATTGTCACTTACCCACCGACTTCTCTACTTCTTTCCGATCAACCTGATCCGTTCTCATTAACTCGTATCCAGTTAACTATTCATTCACATCCATCTTGGCTTAATTGATCAAAACTACTGAAATAAATTTTTCTGAATTTTAAAACGGCTAGAAGGGTATGATCGGAACGGTGGTTAGAACATCGCAAAACAAATGCATCGAATTTGTAAGAAAACCTATTCCAAAATACAGTAAAATGTTCCCGGGAAAGATTGAATTGATTAAAAATACTTCTATAAGATTTGCAATTCCCAAAATAAACAAGGAATGCACCCCACTCCAGTAACAATGTGTCAAATTATTAAATTTATGGGATAGTGGCATAAGAATCACATCGAAACTTTGCCCCCATTAAAAAGAAAATTAGCCCATACGTTATGAAATCCATGCTTTACACTTATTCGGTCAAGTATATTTTTACATATTAAAATTTTGAATTCAATGTAATTTAATTAAATTAAATAAACACCATAACTATAAATTTGAGAATTATGAAATAGTACTTAAGAAAGCATTTAAACGTAGGGAGAACACTTATGAGAAAAAACCTGTGGGTAAAATTTATTATTTTCGGAGTTTTAATAATTTTAATCGGTGGAATGATAAATACTCTTGGCCTAAATAAATTTAATAGCATTTTAATTCATGGATCAGAAGAAAAAGAATTTTATTCATCCACTTCTACTAATCCAATAAATCCTGAGATCCTTCTGAATAATATTTCAAAGCAAGAATATTATATTGAATCAAATTCCTATTATTATAAAACAGATATTATGCTATATTTACGTTATCAAATAGTTTGGGTTCGTCCTAACTCTACAGAGGATGATTTTGATTTATTTCTTTATTCAGATAGTGGGTACTCAAATTTAAAAACCTCCTCAAATAGAGCAAACGGCTTACTTGAGTGGGTTGTCTTTCGTAATTCCTATTCTTATTACTTATATCCCAAAGTTTATGCTTATTCTGGAAGTGGTTATGCTTCTATTGAGTGGCAAGATGCCTCCTCTATTTTATCTATAGACAATTCCGTAAATAATTCCTTAAATTCGACCAATTCTATTGAAGCATATCAGGCATTCCTTACTGCTGGAGTTAAATATAATTTTAGTTGCCAAGTGCCTGGAGGCGCTGATTATGATCTCTACATTTACTATCTGACTTCCGGCAGTGCTATTAATTTTGGAGGTTATGCAAAAAGCAGTGCATTAGATGGAAATGGGGTCGATGAATCTGAAGAATTTTCAACTGATGAACCTGTTTATAATTTAAATCAATTTAAGTATTGCCCAAGATGTCGTTTTAAAAATAGAATCAATCAATTGTTCTGTGAAAATTGCGGAGCCGAACTCCAATAATTACCCTTTTCTTTTCTGAAGAATTTTCAATTTTCAATTTTCAACTGATGAACCTGTTTATAATTTAAATCAATTTAAGTATTGCCCAAGATGTCGTTTTAAAAATAGAATCAATCAATTGTTCTGTGAAAATTGCGGAGCCGAACTCCAATAATTACCCTTTTCTTTTCTATTCGGAAGCTATCGGTGTTACTGGATCGGAAGCGCATTCAGGTCTAATAACCCTCATCTCTTTTTTTTCTTTTACTGCCGCTGTTTAATATAGTGTCTGCGGGCTATAAAGAAAAATTATAATCATCCAAATGTACTAAGCATAAGAATTATGAAGGGGGATTCAAATCATTACATTAAAACCAATGTTTGGTATCAAGAACTTCTGAACGTGAGAAAAAATGGCAAATAAGAAGGACATTTTAATCGTCGGCGCCGGTCCGGCAGGGCTGGTCGCCGCCATCAATTTAAATCGGGAAGGCTTTAACGTATTGGTCAGAGAAAAGCAAGATAGCGTTGGTGGAGACCCGGGGTGGCATCCATCCATCCATACTACGCCGGTAGCAAATCCTGGCCTATATGATTATATTGATATTGATTGTAGTGAAGCTTTTGTGGATAGTACTGAGGTACTAAAGGTTTATTTCAATTCTGAAGAAAAGGAAGAACTGAAATTTGTATTTCCCAAATATGGGATGAGTAATGTGGAAAGAGGACATCGGGAATCATCGTTGGATAGTTTTTTATATCGCATTGCGAAAAAAGAGGGAGTAAATTTCGAGTTTAATAAACTAGTTACTAAAGAAGAGCTTATTAAGGCACCAAAAGGGACTATTATTGCCACTGGACTCACGCCTGGAGTCTATGATTGGTTGGGTCTCGATTTCAGCATTTTTTCGGGATACTGGGCAAATTGTGAAGTGGCGAAAGATTTTATTTGTAATAATTTTTATTTTGGCAGTTACAGTAACGAATATGGATATACATGTGCCATGAATGGAATCTGGTACGTGCTGCTCTTTGCTCGAAAAGGGGTAACACCAGAAAATTTAGAACACTTTAAACAAGAATTAGCGCGAATTGAAGGACGCACTTTTGACAAATGGAATCATTTTTTAGGTCACTCGCCCAAAGGGCCGCGCCTTTTTTATAAGGACTTTATTCTCACTGGAACCATGGCGGGATTCATTGAGCCTGCCTTCGGTGGCGGAATTACCGGGGCCTTATTATCCGGTAAAATTGCGGCTATCGCGGTGACCGACCGAGCGAAAGCGGAGATTGAGTTCAAGCGCTTTACGGATGGCATAATAAAAGTTATTGAGCGCAAACGGAAAGGCAGATACACCCCAAGCATTAAAATGGGTGATATTTGGTTTAAAGTGTAATGTAATTGAATCAGAATTCAATGACATATTAAATTAATTCGATTACGACATTGTAAATATTTTCGCAGATACGCCATCATTTCATATACGGTCACTTTCGAGTAAGAAAAGGAAATTAGGCAAGGCACCGAGCGCAGCGGCGCTGGGGGATCGGTTGGTACTTTCGGGAAGGGTAAATGGTGAAGCATTTTCGGCATACGAATTCGTATCGGATATTATTAAAAATTTTAAAAAATTATAAATATAATAAGTGGGTCTTATTTGAATATGTAATTGTAGTTAAAATAGTGTGACCATTAAGATTGAATTATCTTAGGGAATAATATATCATAATTTTAGTTGAAATTTAAATTATTAATTGCTTATTATCAATAATAATTTCAGCTTTCTATTTTATGAATTAAACTTGAATTTCCTTTTCGAGACAATTTTTTTTGTCAAATTTGATATTTGATAATTTATCAGATGTTTTTTATTATAGGATTGTTTTTATGTTAAATGGTGATGAAAAAAAGAAAAAGAAATGAAATGGAGTATAATTAAAAAAAAATGCAAAAGGTGAAGTAAATGGAAGTATTAAATATGAAACCAGTTGCAGGTAAAAAGGTAGTAGTGTTTTTAGTTGAAAAAGAAGGTGTTGAGAAAAGTGATTCCGATTATGCGGTCTTAAGCAGTATTTTTGACAATTATGAAATTAAATTTGCCACCATTGACACAAATGGTAACGATTTAACAGCATTTAAACATAATCATCTGGCGAAATTCTTGAATGATCATATACTAGCCGTTCCTGTGGATATACCGGAATATGCAAAGGGATATTTATACAATGAGATATTTGAAAAGGAAGAGCAGATCACGGGTTTAGAAACGGAGTATATGGCCTTAGATGATAAGGATTCATTGAAAGCAAGGAATCTCAAATCATGGATAGATTATCTGAAAGATGAAACAGAGAGAATGAAAGGAGAAATCGAGTTTAGCGTAAAGCCGCAGTGGATTGTCAAGAAAATATTAGATATTGCCAAATATTATACCGATGAAACATTATACATAGTGCACTTCACTCCAAGAACCCTCATGCCTGAGTTAAGGCGACTTTTAGACGAGATGGACGTGCTGGTTCTTAGCGAAGGTATTACGGAAGAAATAGTAAATCCATTAGTTATCAATGAGGAATAGGTGGTTAAAAAATGCAGGTTCTAGAATTAGAATCGCTGAAAGGCAAGAAATTGAAGTTAATTTTAGTCGAAACTGAATTCGATCTGGAGTGGTGGTTGGAACCACCTCCAAAAAATGAACGGGATTTCTTTGCCAATTTCAAGTTCGTATCGAAGGAATACACCCAGATGATTGATGAACTGATTCAAAAATATAAACCCCACTTTGCCGTAGAAGAGAAAGGCGTAAGAACAATAGATGAATTTCTTTATGATAACCCCTTATTAGATGTATTTAAAAAGCACCAGGTATCTTATCAAATGGTGGATATCTCGCAAAATGCCCTGAATTATATCGCTTCGGTATTGGAACCCAATACCACGCTCTTAAACCGGATTAAAAAAGAAATTCTTAGTGTATTAGGAGTGGAGAAAAAGGTCGTGAAAGAGAGTTACCTGCAGCACTTAATTCAATGGGGCGAATATCTTCAGGAGGAACTGCGAAGAGAAGAAGACGAAGTGCGGTATAGAATTCGTGAAGCATGGATGATGATGGAACTCCTGAGTTTAGCGCGGACGCGTCCGGAAGCTCAATTGACCGGGCTCTTCATCTGTAATAAGGATCATTTTGAAGGGCTTTCCAATTTGGCTGAGGAATTAGGATTTGATACTGAAAAAATTACGCTGAAAAAGAATTTCAAAGCTGCTGAAGGGGATGAGTTAAAAGCGTTACTCAATCATTCAGTGATTGAGATCATGCCGATTAATATCAAGAAAAAGAAGACGGGGGAAAAGATTTTATATTTCTTTGATACAGATGATTATGCCTCTCCCTTTGATATTAATATGGCGTATGATGCCGGGTTCAATGTAGTCGTTCCATTTAGTAAAGTCACAGCGAAAAGTGTTACTAAACTCGTCCAAGATGCCATCTTTTCACGGGGGCCCCAAGCGTCGACCACCTTTTTCGTAGGGGGGTCAAATGTTAAAGAGGGCGAACAAATCGCGAAAAAAGTGGTGAGTGCCTTAGTACCGCCTTTTGAAACGCCAGTGATTGTCGATCCCCGCGGCTCGCATACGACGGCCTCCGCGGTCGTGGCCAAAAGTCTGACTCTCGCGGAAGAGCATGGAATGAATCCCGTCGCTGGAAGAAAAGTCGTGGTCTTAGGGACTGGGCCGGTGGGTCGGATCGCCGCGCAGCTGGCGGCCAAATTACACTGCCAGACGGTGCTTGTGGAAACCTGGGATGGCGCAACGGAAGATTCGGTGAAAACCCTGGCAAAAGATCTGATGATTGAAGCCGGCGAGGGCGCTTCGGAAATCGTGGGGGAATTTGCTGTCACCGATGACCAAAAATTGGAATTCTTGAAAGATGCGGATTTCATCTGGGCAGTTGCAGCGGCAGGGGTCAAAATTTTATCAAAAGACCTGATGACCCAACTTCCTCCCAATAAAATAGTCATCGATATTAATGCCGTACCCCCTACCGGGATTGAAGGATTAAAGCCGAAGGATGATAACAAAGAAATATATCCGGGGATATTTGGCACGGGAGCACTGGCGCTTGGTGGCCTGAAATATCAAATCGAAAGCACTCTCCTTAAGCAAGCTTCTCAGACCAAAGGCAAAAAAGTATTTGACTACAACCTAGCTTTTGAAACCGCCCAGACGTTATTGTCAGGGAAGAAGTTGACCGTCACCGCCACCTAATTGGTAGGGTGGGACTGCATTTCTCTTTTTTTTGAAAAAATCCAAATATTTTGCACAGAACGCATTTCGACAAGAGGCACACATTAAAGAAACATATTTATAGGGTTATAATTAATTATAATTATTGTCCCACATGGTACACTTGGTGGTCAGTGATGAATGCGGAATCAATAATTGATGAAAAAGGGCGAATTTGTATTCCGATTGAATTAAGAAGGAAATTGAATCTCAAATCAGGAGAGAAAGTAATTTTTCAAATGGAAGGTGAAAAAATAATTCTTCGAAAAAGTGTAACGCCTGAAGAATTCAGCAAAAAAGCGAAAATATTTGGAGAACATCT
>CAYGYC010000013.1:0-27386 GCA_964353755.1 uncultured archaeon
ATAATGGAAAGATGGAATTAGAAAAATTAATTAAAGATTCTTTAAAGAAATTTATAACGGTCCCGGAACCCGCAGGAGAATCTTCCAAAGAAAAACCTGAAAAAAAAGAGGAATCGCCAAAGAATGAGAGTGAAAATAATGTGTGAAAGGGGGATCAATACTTTTGAATGGAGCTTTTATTTGCAAATCATGTCATACAGAACATAAAACGCTCTCTTTAAGTGCAAAATGTCAGAAATGCAACTCACTACTAGAATTTAAACCAATTTATGAGAAAGAGGAGCCCATTTCGTTTGATGGACCCTTGACGCTTTGGCGGTACAATACACTATTTCCTATAATAAAAGAAGCTAATAGATTAAATTGGAATGAGGGTGGAACACCCTTTGTAAAAGCCACTAATCTCTCTGGAGATCTGGGCATTTCGAATCTCTTTTTAAAAGATGAAACGAAGAATCCAACGAATTCTTATAGTGATCGATCAACATCTCTCATTCTGTCTTATGCTCTAGAAATGCAGTTTAAATCTGTTATTTGTGCCTCGAATGGAAATTCTGGTGCATCGACAGCGGCTTATGCTGCCCGTAGTCCTATTTCCTGCAAAATTATCGTCCCAAAAAAGGTTGCGTTGGGAAAATTAGCACAGATGTATATTTATTCCGATAATATCTCCGAATCTGGGGAATTTCTTGATGAAAGTATTGCATTTTCTGAGGAAATTTGTGTAAAAGAGGGCTTTTTTCAAGCTACCCCCGAAATTAATCCGCTCGCCATTGAGGCACAAGCGACCATTGCCTATGAAATCATTGAAACTACTAAAGATGAAAACATTCCTGATTGGGTTATCGTACCCATGGGATCGGGTGGTTTATTAGCGAGTATCTGGAAAGGATTCAGAACATTCCACGAATTGGATCTATGCGATAAATTGCCACATATCATCGGTGTCCAAGCAGCCGGTTGTGCGCCTTTGGTGGAGGCATATGAAAAGAACCAACCCATTATGCCCGTTATCAGTCCTAATACCAATGCCTTTGAATTATGTGTCAAGCATCCATATTGGGGAAATGAGGCGTTGGTAGCAATTCAGGATTCAAATGGATTGGCTATTGCTGTGACTGATGAAGAAATTATTGCAGCTGAAAAGACATTGGCACGATCGGAGGGTATATTCGCTGAATCTGCCAGCTCGGCAACAGTAGCAGGACTTCAAAAATTGATCGCCAATGGAACCATTGAAAAGTCAGATAATATTGTCTGTATCATTACGGGGAGTGGCCTGAAAGAACCTTATCTTATAAAGGCCCTTTCCGAACGCCCTAAATTAATGGGACAGAAAATCAGCACAAAACTAGAAATTTTACGAATTCTAGACCTTAATGAATCATATGGCTATAAAATTTGGCAAGATCTCGGATCAACCAAAAGTATTCAATCAATCTATCAACATTTGAGCGAGCTCGAAAATAAAGAACTAATCATGAGTAAACAAATTAAAAATAAAAAATATTTTGAAATTACGGAAAAGGGAAAAAAAGTATTGAGTGCACTTGAAACACTAATTGATCTTCTTTGAAGGTGCTTCTTTAATAGGATAGGCTTCCCGAATTGCAATACTTGCTGGAACTGCGATAATTAAGCCAACAAATAATTGGATCAAATTGATAGGAATCTCTGAAACTGCCACAAGAGGTCCTAAACCTAAAATATAGGCTTCATATGACCAGTAACCTACTATCATAACAAATCCACCTATAATTAC
Organism: uncultured archaeon; assembly: GCA_964353755.1. Taxonomy (GTDB): domain Archaea; phylum Asgardarchaeota; class Lokiarchaeia; order Helarchaeales; family HEL-GB-A; genus CAYGYC01. The sequence goes on from CAYGYC010000013.1 coordinate 1,763, forward strand.
AGCAAGAATGATAGTTATAATTTCTTTCCATTTCTGTAGCACTTTCAAATGCGCCTTATACACTATAAATCCAATAATAAATCCTTCCAGAAACTTAATATAGAGAGTTCCAGGCGCGAAGATATAGTACCCAAATATGGTGTCGGCTAATGCAGCACCAACACCTCCGGCGAATCCCCCAATAATTGGACCGAATAAAATAGCTGTAATATATATGAACGCCTCCCCAATGTTAAAATATCCTCCTGTTATAGCAATTGGAATTTGAAAAAATAAGGTCGCCACGCAAATTAACGCGGTCATGATACTAGCTAACACCAGATTCACCGTTCGTTGATACGCTGGAAGATAGTCTTTAAAGAATCCCAATTTCATCACAATTGATATTAAAGTTACCACTTGTATATTAATTAAAGTTTTTACTTGTATAAGTTAAATAGCTTTCCTTCGAGACAAAACCAAAGGAAAATTTTTAAAGTCGTTTTAAATTAATATTACAACCGATCTTTGAAGAAAAATGATGAGAATTCGATATATCCAGGATTTCTTGAATATGATGAAACATAAAAAACTTATTCCATCGTGTATTAGAATTAAATCGATAGAATATGCCATTCGTGATGTAATTTCAGTTGCTAGTCAGCTGGAAAAGCAAGGAAAAGCAATAACTAATTTATCGATAGGCGATCCGCCCCGGTATCTCCCCCAATATATACCACAGCATATTAAAAATGCCCTAATCACGACAATAAACAACAATCAGAATTATTATGTGGATTCGCTAGGAATATCGGAATTGCGGGAGGAGGTAGCCAAAAAAGAGAATTCATATAACAAGATACCGATAACGGCAGAAGATATATTGATAACATCAGGAGTTTCTGAGGGAATCTTCTTCGTATTAGCATCTTTAATAAATTCAAAGAATGATGAATTTCTTCTTCCTGGACCTGCTTACCCTCCATGGATAAGTTATACCAATTTTTTTGATGGGCTTGCAGTCGAATATAAAATGGATGAAGAGAATAATTGGCAGCCTGATATTGATGATCTTCGTCAAAATATTACAGATCATACTCGTGCCATCCTTATTCTCTCCCCAAATAATCCTGTTGGCGTAGTTTATAGCGAAAAATACCTTAAAGAAATTGTCGGTATCGCTGGAGAACACCAGCTACCCATCATTACTGATGAAATCTATGATCGGTTTGTCTATGAGAAGAAATTCGTCAGCGTAGCCAGTGTCGCAAAAGACGTGCCGGTCATCGGTTTGAATGGGTTTTCCAAAGCCTATTTGATGACAGGGTGGCGTCTAGGATATATTTATTACTCTGATCCTGAGCATTATTTAGATGAAATCAAGGAGGATATTAATCGCTTGGCACGGATTCGGTTGTGCGCTCCTACCCCTGCTCAATATGCTGCTGTTGCTGCTTTGCGCGGCCCGCAAGATCACATTCCGAAAATGGTCGCGGAACTTAAAAAGCACCGCGATTATACCTGTAAACGGTTAAATGAAATAGAAGGAATCGAGTGCCAAGTGCCGGAGGGAGCCTTTTACGCCTTTCCGAAAATCAACTTACAGCGATGGAAGGATGATAAAGAATTCATCATTGATTTATTGAATAAAAAACAGGTTCTTTTCGTCTACGGTTCGGGATTCGGAGCCAAATATGGATCTTGGCATTTTCGAGTGGTGTATCTCGCTTCTATTCCCACATTAGAGCAAGCTTTTGATAAGCTTGAGGAATTTATGAAAGAATAATTACATTTTTGATTTCAGTTGCTCTACAGTGGGGGGAAGGGGATACAAGACTCTCCGGTCCTTAAGAAGACCACCGAGATAACCTAAGGAGATAGACGTTAACAGTACAAGAGGGATATAGACAATTAACATAAAAATGAAGAGAAGATTTTGAAAGTCGGACGTGCGAACGATTGTCAATATAATGTTTAAACACAAGGCAAAAAGAAATAAGAATATACCAATGCGCTTTCCTTTGGTCCGACTTCCCGCCAAATATCCTGCAAGAAATGAACTGGGAACAAAACAAGCGATCAAAACTGATTCGAGTTTTAAGGAGAAACCTCCAAAAATGAGGATTGGATCAAAATACCCATGGGGGCCTGAGGCGAGAATCCTATCTATAAATGTTACAATTGAAAGTCTTAAATATCCTGAGAACAGAAAATAAATTAATCCTAATACTAAACCGCCAAGAATGAGACCCAGAATGAACCTTTTTTTATCGCGTTTCCCAGTCTTACCTTTTAACAAGGATTCCACTACAGGATTAAATTTTGGACCTTCTTCTACGATATTGGGACTTTGAATTTTTCCTTTAAAAAACTCAGCATATTGCCCCAAAATCTTTTTCAGCATCGCTGACACTAATTTGGGATAATCCGCAGAATCAACTAAAGCCGCGGCGGTTAATTTCAGGGAATCATCATAATACACGCAGAGCTGTTCTCCCGTTTGCATTTCAATTTTCTTCAATCCCGATCCAACGGCTTCTTTTGCAAAATTGCCTATTGCAAGGAGAAAGCCCGAAATTAGTTGCTCATCCAAGGTGGATTTAGCAAAATTTTTGCAATAAATCGCAATTCCGCCTTCAGAAATAATGTATAAATTGTGAATCAAACTAATTTCAGCTCCATTTTACAAATAATAAAACATATTTTATAAAGGTTATTAAAAGGAAAGGGACGGGGCAGGTGGGATTTTCATCTATCCAGATGAATTCTGGACGAACCTTGAACCCACGACCTCGTGCGCCCCGGGCACGAATCATATTGCTTTCCGAATCGCTTAGGATTTCGGACCCAAGCTAGACTACTGCCCCAAAATTGCTTAATCTAGTTCTATTTTACTCATTTTTTAATTATTTATATCGCGCTGGGTAAAATTAAGGGGTTTTAGTGGGAACTTGATGCTTACAGGGTTAATCGTTTTTTAATTGTATTACCGTTATTATCTTCAATATTAATTTGGACATTTTTAATATTTTGCCCAATGGTATTATGGAAGGCTTGAATTTGATTCGTTGATCCCGGTTTCCATTCGTTGATCCCGGTTAAATAAGGCGGCAATTCGAAAAATTCTGATTCAATGGGAATGATTTTAATGGTAATCCCTTGAAGGGTTTGTTTAGAAGTGTTTTCAAAAGTAACGGATAATCGTTTTTTATCTAGTTTATGATTTTGGATTTTAATAGAATCGGGAACGAGGATTTTTTGGAGCACCGGCGCTTTGGTCTGCGTCATAGAAAAGAGGGCTAAATCTTCGGAGGTTTGTTTGTTTATTATAGATATGGGGATTTGAAATTTTACTTTCTCACCTGAAATACGCTGGCCAATCACTTCAAGATACCAATTAACATAATCACCGAATGTTTCTTTCCAGCGAGTTTTCTCCGGGGGCTCCCATAGGTAATGATGGGTCGATTCTATGAAGGAGGGTAAGGAAATATGAAGTGTTCCAGAAGTTAAATTCTTGGCTTTTTCAGAGGTCTCCACTGCAGGGGGCGCCGGCTTGATATGGATACATGTTGGTGCATAATCAGGACAATAGCAAGTGACATTACCATCTTTCACCAGATCCACTTCAAAATCTTTCAATTTCTCCAATTGATAATCCATGGCAATAATGTCGCCGGGTTGGAATTGATCTTTCGCTATATGAATTTTAATTCCGGTTATTGAAACTTCGACGGGATTGGTGTCGCCAACTTTCATCTGTCCTAATTTCAATGTAATTGGAGTTTCTGCAAAGAAGAATTCTTCCTCGGATTTGGTCCCCAATTTTATCATGCTAATTTCGGATCGAATACGGTAATTTAAATTGCGTTCTCTAACGGTAGGAGGGACGCGATTACTTATCGGAATGCTCTTTTCACGGATATATTCCCCTTTTTCCAATTGACCTTCGCAAAAGATATCAGTCTTTGTAATAACAATATCTCTTCCACATAAACGCTTGGCATAAATGCGATTACCAGCCCAGTATATTTTAGTATCCTCAGGAAGGCTAAATATGGTCTTGACTATAGTAGAAGTCCCGACAAATACCTGTGGTTCCGTAGTTAATTTAACTGCTTGCATTATTGTACCTTCACTTACGGACCATCTAATCGCGATGTGCTGATACAACTAATTCTGCAAAAAGTTCCATATCTTTTAAGAGCGTTTTAATTTTTTCTTCGGATTCCACATCGATTTCTTTCCCACGCATAATTAATACGGCGAGAATGAATTTGAACACGTGTAGTTCAAGATATTTTTCTGATTTGGATTCGCCATGGAAAAGCGCGGAATCGCTCATGAAGAAATTTTCACGTAAGGTATTACATGCACTGATAAAGTCCCTAAGATCACCTCGTAGCTGTAAGCCAGCCGTTATACCAGGCACATTATGGACGATGACATTGCCCGCCACATCACTAACAATAATTTTGGCATTTATTTCCGCTAATTGCTGCTCGGCATTTTGAACATGTTCTTGAAGCGTTTCATAATTTGCGACGAGGATATCCCGTAAAATCATTGAGAGTTTCTCTTGATCGTAAATAGAAGTCACCTGAATCGTAGGATTACATTTTGCCAGTGCTTTTTTAAAGAAGTCTTTTGCCTTTTTCAAGTTAATTTCTAATTTATCTTTAGGATAGTCTTGGGTATCGTATTTATGGAGAAAGAGAATAATTTTTGGCTTTTTCTCAGTCGTTTCGAAGTATTCTATGATATTTAGGAAATAATCTTTTGCCTTTTCAAATTTAGCTTCATCATGTAAATCAACAATAGGAATTAACACATCGGTATCACTGAAAATCTCTGGTTTTTCTAAATAGGATTCTCTGTATTGCTCCTGACCTCCAAAGTCGAAGATAGAAACGTTTAATCCAAGATAGGGATGACGACGTACTTCATACATTACGGTCGGCAAGAATGATTTTGTCTCCAAGGGAGACTTCGCGGCAAAGGTCGTCGCATATATACTGGTCTTTCCACAACCTGCTAATCCAACTAAGGAAATTTTCATTTTTCTGCCTCTTTATTATTTGTTTTCGCTAATTCTCCTTTTCTAGTTAAACATTATTATAATTAAATATTATTCTTAAAAATTATTTTGGTTCCTTTTCCTTTTCTTTTTTGGCTAATAATTTCTGAATATCAATTTTTTGGGTAAAGATAGTTCCAAATTGGTCTTTAACTTCAAAGAGATACTCCTTTTCTTGTTCTTTGACCCGGGGGTATGAGAATTCGATCTCTTCAAAGGGATACCAAACATCTACATTTGTAAACCATCTATGATCTTCAAAAAATTCAGATACATGCGAGATTTTGATGACTGTATTTTCTAGACTGAGGCCACTATTGTTAATAAGTTTAAATTCTATTTGATTTTGATTAGGCGATAGATTTATTTCAGAAATTTTGACCATTTTAGTTCGTAACGCCGCATCTTTAATGATCAATCCCCTTTCTTTAACTCCTGAAGTAACTTCAACTAATTCGCCTCCAGGTGGAGCGGCTGGTGGCCCTGCTTCAGTTCCTAGGACAAATCGTCTTCTTGTTCTCACCGTGTAGAGAGTTGCTTTCTTCATTCGGGCCAAATTAAGGACAAAATTAAGCTGTGTTCTTGACAATGGCTGAAGTTCAATGTATTTGGCATCGGCCGCATCAAGCAGAACCTCCGTACCAATCCCGGTTCGGGCTAACACTGTTGAATAACCATCAGCAGAACCAACACTTCCAACGGAAATATCCGCATGCTCGGAGGTTAAATCAGTACAATATTGGCAACTTGAAGAACGATATCGATCAAGATCATGAACCTTAGCTTCTAATAACTTTCCATTCTTTTGAATGAATTGCATTTTCCCTTTCTTAATGGTCATCTTCTCTATATCATCTAAGGTCAGATTTTGCGTTTGTAAAAAGGCTTTTAATCCTTCATGGGCAAAAGAATCCATACAAAAGAGCCCGATAGCGAGGATATTGGCCCTCATGAACATGTGAACGAGACCAAATGGTGCTTTCCACATCTTATAAACGGCATCAATATTGCAGGGGGTGCCAACGAATCCAATGGATCGATGGCCATCCTTAATGGATTTAGTTAAGCCAATTAAAGTTTGAGAATGACTATATATTGAGCCTGATGTTTTCAAGAGTTCCTCTTTTGTAGTAACAACTTTTACTTCCGGTTTCCATAGTTCTTTGTCACTCTTTCCAGTCACAACAGCACAATCTATCAGTTTTTTTTCTAATGCGTATAATAAAAGGGCTGTGACAATCCCTCCATCCTGCCCTTTGATTTCTGGAATTAGAGATCGCCCTGTATACGCATTTTGATACCGTCCGATAAGGTCTCTAGGCGCGATTATCGTTCTCGGGCACTGAAGATAGCAGATCGAACATCCGGTACATTTTCCTTCTAATTTTGGTTTCTCCGTGGCTTCATCCCACACGATCGAATCACAGGTTGCTACGCATGCTCCACAGTGAGTGCAGACGCCTGAATTGACTACCTCCCTGATTAGGCGCCCGAAACTGTCCTTGGACCCCTTTAACTTGTTCCGCAATTCCTCAAGAGTATCTCTTATTCCTACTTTTTGTTCAGCTGCCATTTTCATCCTCTTTATAAGGTCCTTATTTATTTACTTCAGCAGTTTGGTAACTTATTTTTTTAAAACATTGCTGATAATATATAAATTTTCCGATGAAATTCTATTTTTCTAACATTTTGGGGCTGAATAATAACGATCGATAATAAATGAGAAAATCAGTGGTGGTGATAATTCCGACCAAGGAGTCGGTTGAATCAATTACGCCTATTTTTTTAACCGTGTTGTTAACCATCTTTTCCAGGGCGTGTTTAAGCGTATCTTTGGGAGCAATAATAATGAGTGGTTTCATAGCTTCCTCAGCAGTCACGGTACAAGGGTCTAATCCAGCGTTCATTATTTCTCTAACTATGTCTAAGTCCGTTACAATGCCTATTGCTTTTTGATTCTTGATGACAATCAAACTCCCAATTTTAGTGGAATTCATAATTGCGGCAATTTCATTGATTTTCATTGTATTTCTGACAGTTTTGATATCTTTAGTCATTATCTCTTCAACGACTTTACTTTCTAAATCCCGCTGGAATTCATCCCGGAAAGCGAGACTAGAAGTGGATTCATCCTGTAATATATCAAATGGAGAATCAAAGGGAATAAAAACTCGCTCAATATCAGTGGTGGTAACCAGACCTAGCAATTTTTCATTATCAACCACAACCAGCTTTTTAATCCCATTTTGGAGCATTAATATAGAAGCCTGGCGGAGATTGGCATCTTGATTTATCGTTACTAAAGGGTGAGCCATGATGTCTCGCGCTTTAATAGAATCAGGGGGTATACACTTTTCAGCTACTTGAAGGATTTGCCGTGTCGTTATTATTCCTGTCGGCTTCTTGTTATCTAAAATAACTATACTCCCGATTTTATTTTCAGTCATCAATCGAATTATTTCAGCTATAGTAGCTTCTTGATCCGCCCGGACAATTTTGCGGGTCATTATATCTTGAACCGAAATACGTTTCATTCTTCAGTATTCCCTCCTGACTTGAAATTGTTAGGCGAAATTTTCTTCACAAGGAGTTTTCCGCTCGGGTCTTCAATTCGAAGCATGTATTCATCGTTATTTTCGCCTAATATACGCGGATATTGAAAAATAAGTTCTTCCCCTTGGAACCACTCATCTATAGTGGTACTCCAGGAGGCAGCCTCAAAAAACTCTTGGAGGTGCGTGATCCGAATTTGGACCTTTTCTAGGTTCCGGTTAGAAACATTTTTAACCGTAATTTTTAATTTTTGATCCGGATCAATTATTGAAATATTGGTAATCTCTATTTTGTGTTTGAAGACTTCACTTTCGGAGGTAATTGGCTTTTTTATCTTTTCTTCAGGAACCTCAAAGGATCTCGCCTCTGGTTCCACCATATGAAGATCTTCTAATAAAAGATAAGCTAGATTCTCTTGATCTTTATTATCTACCTTGACCAATGTGTTTAAGATATCAGGAGTGATATCTGGAATAGATTCCTCACAAAGTTTTAGTAGTTTGGCTTCAATCGCTTCGCCCTTTTTCATGGTATCTCTATCTTGCTGATTTTTGATAATTTTTTCACAGGCAATTTCTTTTTTGATCAGCACATAGAGCTCATCTTTTATAGATTGCATTTTTTGAAAAAGGGTTTTTAACATATTTATTCCGAATTGTGTATAATTTATCGGAACACTCGTAATGAGGACAAAAACTTCCGGTGTTTCAGTTTTTAACCCACTACGCGCCTTTTCTCTAATGGATTTTCCTTTAAACTTAGTCGCTAAATAATTTCTACCACTATATTCCAGATCTACATGTTCTAAATCATGTTGCGTTTCCGTATCCAGCCACCAAATAGAGTGGATTGAAATGATACGACATTCATCTTTATCTTTTTTTAAGTGGATTGGATACGTAAAAAGTGGGATGTGGCCCAGGTCTTCATTAAAATAAGCAAGAAAGATTTCATAGAGTCCTTTTATGGGTTGGTTTTGCGGAGGGTTGCGACTGAAGAATACATCATCATTATTCATTATTCATCTTTCTTCCTTGTGTCTTTAGGGTTAATTTGCACTCAATTTTCCTCAATTTTTTATTTTAATGTAAAGGAATAATTCCTTGAGTAGCGTTTTATCTGTTCAATAAATTTTTTCCGAACCAACCCAACAATTTTATCATTCTTGACTAACCCAATTCGTTGAATTTTAGTCTTATCGAAAAGTTCACGCAATTGCTCAATGGAATCGATCGGATCATCGGCATTTACGCGAATAAAATTTCGAAACATAATTTCTTTAGCTTTAAACGCACGGGGATCTCTGGGTTCATGTTCTTTGGCAATTAAACCCCAAACAATGCCATCAGTAACTATCCCGGTTACTTGGCCTGTGTCATTTTGAACAAATACGGTATCGGCCCAATGTTCTGCCATTTTCCGTGCTACAATGGAGACAGTATCATTTTCATTACAAAAGACGATATTAACGCTGGCAATATCTTTAAAAAGGATTTTAGATTTTTTTTGTTCTGAAACCAGAAAGATCCCTCGATAATTTATTTTGGTTGTTCATTTAATTTAATCGCCTGCATTCTAGATACATTGGCTTTATGATAATTCCCTGCTCGACGATATGCCTCACTTAAATTATTCCATACTTTCGCATTCAGAGGATTCAGTTTAACGGCAATTTCAAATTTTTCTATGGCTTTCTCAAACTTCCCACTTTGGGTAAAAATTATCCCTAGATTACTTAAAGCCTCTAGATTTTTGGGATCCTTTTCAAGCATTTTATTGAAAATTTCACTCGCTTTATCAAATTGATTTACTGAAATATAACAGACCCCTAAATTCGATAAGACCATCTGATTATGGGGATCTGATTGTAGAATTAGGTTATATTTCGCGATCAAGTCAGTAGTTGTTTCCTTTTTTTCTAGAGGGGGTTGCACTTTTTCAGTTTTCTCTACTTGGGGTTGTGCTCCAGTATGGACATCCATTGTACATCATTTCTTTCCAATTTTTTTAACGCTTTACTACTATTTTCGGCTAAATAATAAAGCTCTCCTTTGTTTTAAAATTTTAATCTCACACATTTACTAAATAATGGATAAAAGACCAGTTGAAAGAATTTGTATAGAAAAAGTTAAAATAATTTTTTTATATTCATCAATTGTAAGTGAAGTGGAGTAATTTCAATGGATAAAGCCCAATTAAGCGAGTTTGCAAAAGAAGTATAGAAGAAGTGGAGAAAGTTCAATGGATAAAGACCAATTAAAAGAGTTTGCAAAAGCCGTTATGGAGGAAATGCATTTGACCGGCGGAAAAATCTCGAAATTGATTCAAGCAATTGCTCCCAAATATGATTTTGATAAAAAAAAGATTATGGTGCAAATCAGACGTGCCTTAATTGGAGAACATGAATAAGAGGTTAATAATAGAAAGAGGTGTTGTGTAAAAGTTAAAAGAAGGCATAAAGTATGGCAGAGGAAGTAAGAATCGGAGTCTATGTTTGCGCGTGAAGAAATTTGACCTGCGCGGTCAATTTCGCGTAAGGCGTCAATATTGGTGGAGTCATAAATATCGATGAAGTGGCGGAATTCGCAAAAACATTGCCAAATGTGGTTTTAACAAAGACATCAACCTTTACATGTTCCGAACCCGGGCAAAAAATGATCGCCGACGATATTGTGAATCACAATTTAAATCGAATTGTTGTCGGTGCATGCACTCCCAAGATTCACGAACCTACTTACAGAGCGCTAGTGGAATCAGCCGGGTTAAGCCAGTATTATTTTCAAATGGTTAATCTACGAGAACAGGTTTCCTTTGTAAATCCCAAAACAAAGGAAGATGCAACTGCAAAAGCAAAAGCATTAATTGCGGCAGGAGTGGAAAGAGCACTTTTGTTAGATGATGTACCCCTGAAAGAGATTGAAGTCACGAAGCAAGTGCTCGTGATCGGTGCTGGGATCGGTGGGATCAGTGCTGCCTTAGCAATAGGCAACGCAGGGTTTAAGGTCTACTTGGTAGATTCTTTATCCAGCATTGGAGGAAAAATGGCTCAATTAGATCGAACCTTCCCTACGGACGATTGCGCTATTTGAATCTTGGCGCCGAAAATGGTGGAGGCATCAAGACATCCCAATATCGAACTGCGAACCTATTGTGAAATTAAAGATATTCGAGGAAGCGCAGGAAAATATCAGGTTACGATTGAGCATAAACCGACCTATGTAGATTGGGAAAAATGTACCGGGTGCGCGAGATGCATGGAGAAATGCCCTGTTATAGTGCCGAATGAGTTTAACTACGGATTAGGGACTAGGAAGGCTATTAATATCTTGCATCCGAATGCAGTGCCGAAGAAAGCCTATATTGATATGGAATCGTGCATCGACTGTAAGCAATGTCAGAAAAATTGTTTGGCTGGCGCAGTGAATTACGAAATGGAACCGTGGTATGAAGATATTGAAGTGGGGTCTATCGTGATCACCACCGGATATGAAGTCTATGAAATTGAAAAGCACGGTGATTTCGGCTATGGAAAATTCTATAATGTCCTAACCCAAATTGAATTAGAGCGAATAATAAGTCCGACAGGACCCACGGGAGGACATCTTCTTCGGATATCGGATGGGAAGGTACCCAAGAAAATTGCTATGATTCAGTGTGTTGGCTCGCGGGATGTGAAGACGAATGCTTACTGTTCCGGCGGAGTCTGTTGTTTAGTCGCCATGAAAAATGCCCAACTATTAGTCCAAGAATATAAGGATATTGAAGTATGGATTTTCTACATCGATATTCGGTCGACATCCAAGGACGAAGAGGAGTATTTTGCCCGTATTCGGGGCGAGAATCCGCAGATAAAATTTGTTAAAGGTAAAATAGCAGAGATCCGAGAACATCCAGAAACGAAAAACCTTCTGTTACGCGGCGAAGATGTTATTCGTGGCACAATTATTCGCGATGAATTTGATATGGTAATACTATCAACTGCCATGATACCCCACCCAAAGAGCAAAATTGTTGCGGATTTGCTAGGATTGGACAAAGCTCCTTCCGGATTCTTCAAGGAAATTCATACTTGTTTGAGTCCTGTTGAAACAAAGGCAAGCGGTGTATTTATTGGTGGGGCAGCTCGAAATCCAATGGCAGTTCCCTATACCGTTTCTACGGCGCGAGCGGCTGCTGCGATGGCAATTGACTTCGTCTCGGCGGGTGTATTTCGACTTGAACTCATTAATCCGATGGTGAATGCAGACCTTTGTATCGGCTGTGGAACCTGTGAGCGTAACTGCAGTTTTAATGCTATTAAAGTGGGCGAGGATGGAGTTGCCCACATGGATGAAACAGTATGTAAAGGGTGTGGTATCTGCGCAGCAAGCTGTCCAGCAAGAGCCATTTCATTCCGATACTATCGTGATGAACAGCTATTAAATGAAATTGATGCCTTGATTAAATAAACATACCCGGCTAATGCCCATAGTGATAAAAAGTGGAAATCACGTGGAAAGGAGGGTAAATGCAACCCTTTGGGTATGATCAAATTCGATTAACCCTTCCTAGAAGGGAGAAAGCAATGGAAATAAAAAATGGATATAGAGTAGTGGCCTTCGCCTGCAATAAAGGGAGTGTAGAAGCCTACCTTCCGTCGAGATGAGGCTACGGGGCCGCAGACTTAACTGGTACGACGCGCAATAAATATCCGACCGATATTCGGATTATTCGAGTGCGTTGCACTGGTCGAATCGATGCCTACCATATGCTCCATGCATTTAGAGGTGGAGCGGATGCAGTCATGGTGATATCGTGACACATGGGAGAATGTGATTTCTCGAATGGAAACCTAAAAGCCCAAGCACGAATCAATTTCGTGAAACGAGTATTGGATCGAATTGGGCTGGATAATAGGAGAGTAAATCTGTACGAATGTGGAGCAGCAGAATTCAATCGGTTCCTGGCGGCGGTTAGTGACACGATGGAAAAATTGGAAAAACTCGGCCCGAATCCTCTACGAAAAAAATAGATTATTTGGTATGATTCTCGAATAAAAAGGTGCGAGATTCGAGAGGACAACCCTTAAACGCAAAGGGTAAATAATCCGGATAAATTCCTCTTTGGAGGTAAAGCATGACAGAAGTAATTAAAAAAATACTGGATGCGGTTACAGAGGCTTATGGCGGTAGTTTGTTTGTTCGCTCGCTTCTCGAAAATCAGCTGGATATTGGGAAAGCGGAGAAGCTGAAAATCGATGAGTTGGAGAACATAACAGATAAATTGATGGCAAATGAAACCGAAAAATACCAGATTTTATTGTATATATTATCAAGGGGTGCCGCCTCTGTTTCTCAATTAGTAAATGATTTGAAATTTACTGAGTTTGTAGTGATGAAGCACCTTCTTGCGCTTCAAAATGAAGGCTGGTTGGAGTTACGCGATAAAGAAAAAATGATTTTTGTAATTAAACTTCTCGTAATAAAAGAGAATGAGAAATGGGAATTAGATTTACTTTCGCCTTGGAATCTCCGATCAGCCTATGAGCCCATTAAAATTATAGTGGAATCCGATCTCTGTTGCCTCTGTGGGGCCTGTAAGGCAGTTTGTCCCGTGGAGGCAATCACGATTGCGAATGACAAGGCGAACATTGATGAAGATAAATGCATTCACTGTGGGCTATGTAATTTTCATTGCCCCAGAACCCTCATGCCCTTAAATTTGCTAAAGAAATATGTTTCCGGTCCAAAAATTGGGCTCTTTCAAAATATAATGGACCAGCCCTTTGGACCTTCCAGAATTATTAAGTCTGGTCAAGCCACCAATGAGAAAATTAAGGCCGTCTGTCAGGATGGGGGAATGGTCACGGCATTACTACAATATTTGTTTGACAAAAAGGAGATAGATGGAGCAATTGTTGTAAAGAAGCAACCGAATTCCTGGGATTCGATTCCCGTTATTGTCACGAACTTTGAAGATGTTGTCGAAACAGCGGGAACTAAATATGCGGTTTCCCCGAATTTCGTAGCCTTTAACAAGGCACGCGAAGCGGACTGTAAGAAACTGGCATTCATAGGGACGCCGTGCCAAGTTCAGGCGATGCGAAAGTATCAGGTCTACTCGAATATATTTCAAGATCTCTGGGGAAACATTGAATATATCATTGGTATCTTCTGTATGGAAGCTTTTACCTATGAAAATATAATTAAAATCTCGGAGCAGTTTTGTAAAACTCCAATTAATAATGCCGCAAAGATGAATATAAATAAAGGAAAGTTTTTTGTCACGGATTTAAATAAAAATGTGGCAGAAGTCCCGATTAAAGAGGTCACTTCGTTGGCTCGGCATGGATGTCATTACTGTATGGATTTAACCAATGAATTAGCTGATATCTCGTGCGGATCCATCGGTTCAGGTCCGGGTTGGTCTACCGTAATTGTGCGATCAGAAAAGGGAGAAAAACTCTATAATGCCGCCTTGAAAGACAATTATTTCCAAGTGAAAGATATCCCTGACGACAAATTTGGCTTACAAATGATTCAAACCCTCGCAAGTGGAAAAAAATCGCGAAATTTCAAGGGGTTACTCAAGATTTTGGACAAAGCGCCTCCTTATTATTATGAGTCATTAAATCAAATTATAAAGATTGAAGAAAAGCCTGAAGAAAAGCCTGCTGCAAAACCTGCAGCAAAACCCGAAGGAAAGCCTGCAGCAAAGCCTGAAGAAAAACCTGCTGCAAAGCCTGCAGCAAAGCCCGAAGCAAAGCCTGTAGCAAAAGTTGAAAAAAAACCTGAAGCAAAGCCTGTGAAAAAGGCTGAAGGGAAGGTTGAAGGAAAATGAGTATTGATAATGCTTTGAAGAAGCGGGTCAGCTACTGTTATCAATGTGGTACCTGTTCTGGATGTTGTCCTGTTTCCTACACACAAGATTTTTCACCTCGCGCAATTATTTACGATTTACTGAATAATCCTTGCCCGCAAGAAATTCTTAAGAAAAATAATTTATTAGCGTGCTTAACGTGCAACTATTGTTTGGCACGTTGCCCACAGAACGTGAATTTTGGCGAGTTTATTCGCCAGGCACGGACAGACTTTTATAAACAGGGATTCAGAGTAGAGGAAACTCATGATTGCTTTGTCTCGAATGCGTCCCAGATCCTTGCCAAAGAGCAAGTTATTCCAAAATTTCCGGAAGAATACATTCCGGAGAATGTTCGACTAGCCACGAAAGGTGAAATTGCATATTTCCCAGGATGTCTTGCCATTCTAGGGGCATTTTTTGATGATATCGGAATGGACTTCAAAAATATAGCCAAAAGTTCAATATTAGTTCTGAATGCAGTGTTGGAGAAGCCCTTAGTTTTATTGGAAAATGCCAAATGCAGCGGGCATGACGTTCTTTGGCAGGGAGATTATGAAACTTTCAAAAAGTTGGCGGAATACAATGTCAAATTGTTTAAACAAGCCGGGGTGAAACGGGTCATCACCTCCTGTGCGGAAGATTATCGCACTTTAGCCAAAGATTATAAGGAATTATTGGGCGAACTGCCCTTCAATGTGATGCACATTACCCAATTCTTGGCGGAACAACTGGATAAAGGCCGTCTAAAATTTGTGAAACAACTGAATAAAACCGTGACTTATCATGATCCATGTAGACTAGGCCGCCACATGGGCGAATACGATGCGCCGAGAAAACTCCTTAAGGCATTAGAAAAAAATGGGGTGAAATTCATTGAAATGGAAAGAATCCGGGAAATGTCCTTATGTTGTGGGGTAAGTGCCTTTAATTTTTGTAATGATTTTTCAAAAGCAATCCGTGTGGATCGATTGAAAGAAGCGGAACGAACCGCGGATTGCTTGGTAACTACTTGCTTAAAATGTCAAATCCATTTTAATTGCACTTTAACAGAGAGAAAAAGTTCTGAATTAGGACGCATCAATGTGAAGGTGCAAGATCTTATAACACTTATAGCAGAAGCAATGGGGTTATTGAATGAGTAAATTTGATGAACGAATTGGAGCTGCCATGGTCATTGGCGGTGGAGTAGCAGGAATCCAAGCTGCGCTCGATCTAGCCGAATCTGGATTTCGAGTCTATCTAGTGGAGAAATCGCCTTCTATTGGAGGACGGATGGCACAACTTGATAAAACCTTCCCAACAAATGATTGTTCACTCTGCATACTGGCACCGAAAATGGTAGAAGTGTTTCGACATCCCAATATCGAGTTGCTCACCTATCATGAGGTCATACAAGTTGAAGGCCAAGCGGGAAATTTTGAAGTAACTGTTCTGAAAAAGCCGCGATACGTGGATGAGACAAAATGCAAAGGCTGTGGGAAGTGTGCATCCAAATGTCCCGCTGAAAAATTAGCAAAAATACCCGATGAGTTCAACATGGGGCTGCAGACGCGCACGGCTATTTATATTCCCTTTCCTCAAGCGGTTCCACCGATTTATCTCATTGATCCGGAAAATTGTCTCTATTTCACAAAAGGGAAATGTGGGACCTGCCAAAAACAATGTGATATCGGGGCTATTGATTATGAAATGAAACCGCAATATCGCAAGATCAAAGTAGGGGCCATAGTGGTGGTGACCGGTTTTGAGCAATTTGATCCCACCAATATTCCGCGCTATGGGGCACAATATGCCAATGTCGTGACTGCTCTAGAATTTGAACGAATTATGTGTGCCTCGGGTCCCTATCGCGGGCAGATTTTACGTCCCTCCGACCAGACTCATCCACAGACTATCGCGATGGTCTCCTGCGTAGGATCTCGTAATGCCCAGGAAGGCGTTCCTTACTGTTCAAGCGTCTGTTGCATGTATATTGCCAAAGAATGTATGATTGCCAAAGAACACGCGCCGGATCTAGAGTGTGTCGTTTTCAAGAGTGATGTTCGATCTTATGGGAAAGGATTTAATGAATTCATTCAACGCGCACAGAATGAGTATGGCGTGAAATACATTGATGGGCGCGTGTCTTATGTTGAAGAAGATCCTGAAACGCAAGATTTAATGGTTTATTATGAAGATATGGAGATCGGGGAATCGAAAGAGTTACACGCAAATCTCGTAGTATTGGCAACTGCGCTTATCCCTTCGAAAGGTAGTGCGGAATTAGCCAAAGTTCTAGGAATTGATATTGATCATCGGGGGTTCTATACAGAACTTTCAGAAACCGCCCCCTGCAGTACTAAACGCCCGGGTATCTTTATTTGCGGCTATGGACAAGCCCCAAAAGACATTCCGGAATCTGTTGCAGATGCCAGCTCTGCCGCAGGGAAAGTGGCAGAGTTACTTGCGTCTGTAAGAGGAACACTAGCAAAAGAAATGACCTTTGATGTGCCCGAAAAAGATGTCAAACCCGAGGATGAGCCTCGCATAGGGGTTATGGTCTGCCATTGTGGAATTAACATTGGTGCGACAGTAAATGTCCCTGAGGTTGTTAAATATATTAAAACACTACCTAATGTAGTTATTGCAGAAGCAAATTTGTATTCCTGCTCGAGTGATTCCCAGACACGTATTAAAGAATTAATATCAAAGTATAATTTAAATCGATTTATCGTTGCCTCTTGTACTCCACGCACTCACGAACCGCTTTTTGCTTTAACGTGTCGTGAGGGGGGATTAAACCCCTATTTATTCGATCTCGTCAATATTCGAGATCAATGCTCTTGGGTTCATATGCATGAACCGGTATCTGCCACCGAGAAGGCGAAAGACTTGATTCGGATGTCAATCGCCAGAGGGCGACTCTTACAACCCCAAAAATTTGGGGAAGTGCCCGTTACAAAAAGAGCATTAATTATAGGTGGTGGTGTTTCAGGGATTTCAGCCGCGTTAAATGTCGCCAGAGAAGGCTTTGAGACCTACATCGTAGAACGCGAACCAGAGGTTGGAGGTATTTTACGGAAGTTACACCGCGTTTTTCCAGCAAATGAAAGTGCCGAAGAAGTTTTACAGAAATTAAAAGCTGAAATTGTAATAAATCAAAATATCAAAGTATTTACAAACTCTAGAATCGTGAAAGTTGGAGGGTTTGTCGGTAATTTTGAAATAGAAATTCTTCAACATAATGAAAAACACAACTTGAAAGTCGGGGCAGTCATTGTGGCCACAGGTGCGAATGAACTGAAACCAAAGGGGCTTTTTGGATATGGAACCTATCCGAATGTCATCACTCAACTCGAATTGGAAGAAAGGTTAAAAAATAATACAGTGGGCAATCTCAAGGATGTCGTTATGATTTTGTGCGTAAGTGCTCGCCAAGCAGAGGGGCAATATACCTACTGTTCAAAGGTGTGCTGTTTTGAATCAATAAAAAATGCCTATCTGCTCAAACAACAGAATCCCGATATGAATATTACCATCCTATATCGCGATATTCAAATGGCAGGAAAGGTCTCGGAGGAATTTTACCGTGACGTAAGGCAAAATGTTCTTTTCACGCGTTATGATTTACAAAATCCACCGCAAATCTCAGAAAAAGATGGAAAATTGATGGTGGAATTCCCAAATATCCTTTCCGGAACTCCCACTACTCTAGATGCAGACCTGGTCGTATTGGCAACGCCTATGGTTCCGCCAGAAGATATTGAAGAGATTTCTCGGTTCTTAAAAGTCCCTGTTATGCGGGGTATTCCTCCATTCTTTCTGGAGGCGCATGTGAAGTTGCGTCCTCTGGATTTTGCCACCGATGGTATTTTCCTCTGTGGGGCCGCGTCATGGCCAAAACCAATCGAGGAATGCGTCTCTCAAGCTACTGGTGCTGCCGCTCGCGCGTGTGCTCTCTTAGCTAAAGGGAAAATTGTCACTGCCGGAATTACCATGGTCGTTGACGAATCGAAATGTATTGGCTGTGGAAGATGCATTGAAGTCTGCCCGTACAATGCCATTGAGCGATATGTCATTACCAAAGAATTTGAGAACGTAACATTAGTTGAAGAAAAGTCGCGAGTAATTCAAGCCATGTGCAAAGGGTGCGGGACTTGTCCAGTCCAATGTCCTGTTTCTGCAATCACAGCGCGTCACTTCACAACGGATCAATTAAATGCAATGATTCAAGCATATTTATTAGACGAATCCAATCAGAAACAGGAGGAAATAGTCAATGATTGAAAAATCTGAATTTACTCCACGGATCGTTGCTTTTTTATGTAATTGGTGTGGCTACGCCGGAGCTGATCTCGCTGGAGTTAGCCGATTCCAGTATCCTGCTACCATTCGTGTTATTCGGATCATGTGTTCAGGACGGGTTCAGCCTTCCTTTATTCTGGAAGCTTTTAAAGATGGGGCAGACGGTGTGCTCGTTTGCGGCTGTCATATTGGCGACTGCCATTATATCTCAGGAAATGAATGGGCGGAACGCCGGTTCAATAAAGTTTTGAAAATTCTGGGGGTAATAGGGATTGATCCGCGTCGCGCTCGTCTGGAATGGGTCTCTGCTGCAGAAGGTATAAAGTTTTCACATGTTGTCACAGAATTTACCGAACAACTCAAGGAATTAGGACCGTTTGAACCAAGTTGATGAATCTTTTTTTATATAAATAAAATAAGTCTCTTTTCTCTTAGTATTTTTTCTGAGAATTGAAGATAAATATCATGGAAGATAAAGTGAATCTCATGATTGTTGATTGTCATTATCATTTGAATGAGAGTCTGCTATCTGTCGAAGAATTATTGAAAAAAATGGATGAGTCAGGAGTGGATAAAATAACTCTCATGGCGAACATGTGTAGTCCACTCCCGAATGTTAAAGAATCACTCTTAAAATTAAATAGATTTTTTCTCACTCACCGAACTTTGCGATGGCTGGGCAGAAAATTTACTGAAAACTTCACGCCTGAGGGTGACTTCCGTATTCTCAAAAAGAATGTTAAAATAGAACGAGATCCCAATAATCAGCCCGTATTCGATAGTGTAAAGAACTACCCGAATAAATTTTGGGGGTGGATCTTCATTAATCCAAAAGGAAATGATCAACTACAAGAATTCAATAAGTGGAAGGATCTTCCTGGTGCCATTGGAGTGAAGGCACACCCATTCTGGCATCGTTTCTATCCTATAGAACTTCTTCCCGTAGCAAAGCAAGTTGCAGCATTGGGAAAACCCATGCTACTGCATTTGGGATTTAGAGATTATGGAGATTATAACGCTCTTTTGAAGGAGGTCCCAAATCTCAAGCTCATTCTTGCTCATACGGCGTTTCCATATTACTCCAAAATATGGAAATCTATTAAAGATAAGCCAAACGTATTTGTGGATTTATCCCAAACTATGTATGTGGATGGAACAACTACACGGCGAGTAGTTAAATTTCTCGGTGCAGATAAATGTTTATTCGGAACCGATGGCCCGTTTGGCTCCCTCGGATCTGAAGGGAAATTTGATCTTGGATTGATCAAGAGGAGAATCGAAAAATTATTCCCTGATAAGAATGTTCAAGCGAAGGTTTTGGGTGAAAACTTTCTAAATTTAATTAATGCATAATTAATATAATTGCCAATTAAATATATTTTGATAAATTGTGCAATATTCATGCAATCCATAGGATTTATGCCCTCATTTTTAAAGATCTATTTTTTTGGAAATTGAGTTCAATGTATCTTTTTCAATATTATCTTCTTCATCTTTTATGCTAGTTTTGAATTCTTTATGGCTTAGATATAAAACGACGCATAATATACCTAAAATACAAAAAATACCGAAGATTATAAGAAGTGGGCCTAGAAGTGTGGCATGTACACCTAAACCAATATTCAATATAAATGCAGCAGTCCCAGAACCGCAATATCTATATAGTATAATGTAGTAATATCCACTTTCATTACAGTGATATGCGACTCTATCGGAAATACCAGAACTCACAGACCAAGCAACTAGGTTTTGGGAAGGATCATAAAGGAATATGTCTAGATCGACAGGTGACCGCATAGAAATTTCTACAGAAAGAACTAAACCACGTGGGCAATCCACTTTATAGTAAGAGTAATTATCATCGGCATACATATATTCATAGTTAGACCCAGATGTTATCGTTTCGGCTGTGGCGAATGAAGTCCCATATCCCGATACAATGGGAAATAGGAAAATAGAAGCAAAAAAGAAAATCATGGCACTTACTAAAATTATCCTTCCATTGATAGAACTTAATATTTTCATGATTCCTCCCTTTGGGATTCGAATTGAATGAAATTCTATTTTAATTTCTTGGATATAATCTTAATGGTTCAAATCTTATCAATTCGAAAAATACCACTTGAGACTGGGGACATATTATTGGAGAGGTATTGAATAAGTAACGATTCTTATTTTAATTCATTAATTCTAAAATATATGAGGTAGTTTTTGAGGATACTTACCTAATTGTTTTAGCAGATTACTAGCCGCAGGGAATTTTGTGAGATCAGCATAGGGGAGATACGTGGAATTCAAATAAACTTTTTGAAAATTCTGTTTAGCCGCGAGTTCTACATAGGTTATTTGTTGTGAAATTAATTCCGCGATGAATCGCATTTTTTTAGAGAGGAGCGCCATCCGTGCCCCCGTGCCGGCTGCATTACCAACGATTTCGACTTTAGAGAGGTCTATCTCGGGGTACATCCCGATAAAGCGCGCATTATTCACATCAATATAATTACCAAACGCACCGGCAATGAATACCTTATCGATATCTTGTTCAGTGACATTGAGTTCATCCATGAGAATGACGGTGCCTGTGTGCATGGCAGCCTTTGCGAGGAGGAGTTGTCGGATATCTTTCTGGGTAATAGTAATATCTTTCTCACTGGCAGTTTTATTTGCCCGGGTGATTATATACTCATAAAACCCATCGACTTGCCGGATTTTATCCGACGCAAGTTCCTTATTGATTTTGCCAGTTGGATCAATTATCCCGGTCTTTAACATCTCAGCAATGACATCGACAATGCCAGACCCACAAATACCGCGGGGAGGCATATCATCGATAGTTTTATAGGTAGGCTCAAGGGTTTCAGCGGAAATTTGGATATGTTCAATGGCACCACTTGCAGCCCGCATTCCATCCTTAATGGAAGCTCCTTCAAAAGCGGGTCCTGAAGCACAAGAGCAGACCAGCATTTTTTCTTTATTTCCCAAGGCAACCTCGGTATTTGTCCCAATATCAAGGGCAAGACATAGCTCATCCCTCTTGTACATTTCCGTTGCCAAAATGACTCCGATATTATCTGCCCCGTTAAATCCTGCGATTACGGGGAGAACATATACATTGCCCAACGGGTTTACATGTAATCCAATTTCTTTCGGGGTAAGGTTAAGTCCAGTTCGGATTGTGGGGGCATATGGGGCAAGTGCCAAATAGTGGGGATTTAAATTTAAAAAGATATGGTGCATAGCGGTATTCCCAACCGCAGTGACCTCATAGATTTTATCTGGCGTAATGCCTGATTTTTCACATAAGGTCAATATCATGTCATTAAGACTTTTAATGAGGATTTTTTGAAGTTCGGGTGAATTTTCATGAGAAGTAACATAATTAATACGGGAAATCACATCTTCTCCAAAAGGGATTTGAGGATTCATAGCGGAATCTACCGCAACAACTTCTCCAGTTTTCAGATCGAGTAAATAACTGGCTAATTTAGTGGTCCCAATGTCAATAGCCAGCCCATATAATTGATTACGAGTATCACCAGATTCAAGGGCGATAATATGATTATTCCAGAGCGTAGCGGTGATATTCCAGTTAGATTCTCTAAGAACAGGTCCCAAATTCTTTAGAAGATCAAATCTGATTTCCAGATCATTTACATTATACTTGTTCCGCAGCTCTTCAAAGAGTCGAGTGCTATCAGATCGAGGATCTTCTAAGGTAGGTTTTGGTAACTGAATATGATATTTTTTGATCACTGGATCGAGTTCAATCGGTGTTTTGATTCCTTCCACTTGAAGTCTCTGCTTTCCTGTGCGACTAGCTTCGGGAATCCGGATAATTAAATTGCCATCACCCGTAATTTGGCATGCTAATCTAAGTCCCTCTGTGATTTCTTCGGCGGTTAAACCATCCCTCTCACTTTCTGTAAGGGGTTGATTACGCAGAGGAGGGGAAAGCTGCACCTTGCATTTGTGACAGGTCCCTTGACCTGCACAAACCGATACCAGATCGACGCCGGCAAGTTTTGCCGCCTCTAGGATAGTGGAACTCGGCGGGACTTTTACCCGTTTTCCTTCGGGTTGAAAAATTATTTCGTACGTGGTCATTTCTAGATGTTCCTAAAAGAATTATATATGAAATAATATTAATATTCAATTAAAAATGTAATGAAAGGATTAAAACTGTAATGAAGGGATGCGTGTGAAAATTGGACTTCCGCTCATTTTATTGAATTATAAAACGTATGAACAGACAACAGGTAAAAATGCGATAAAGTTATCAGAAATAGCAAATAAACTTTCAAAGAAATTTGGAATTAGTATTGCAATTGCGCCGCAGTTTGTAGATATTGCACAAATAACTAAAAAGGTTAGCATTCCAGTGTTTGCTCAGCATATAGACCCAATAACACTTGGAACTCATACAGGGCAAGTCCTCCCGGAGAGTATAAAAGCAGTGGGAGGAGCAGGCACTTTATTAAATCATGCGGAAAGGAAAATATCCTTTGATGCTTTAAAAGAATCAGTGGCCCGAGCTAAATCATTAGACTTAAAAATCTGCATCTGTGCTGAAAATTTAGAAGTAGCCAGTAAAACAGCCATGCTCAATCCAGACTATGTTGCCTTTGAATTACCAGAACTCATTGGAACAGGAAAATCCATCTCGACAACTGAACCGGAATTGGTTCGATCGAGTGTTAAAAAAATTCTTGATGCGAATCCAAATGTGATACCCCTGTGTGGGGCAGGCATCTCTACAGGAAACGATGTATATGCGGCGCTTAAATTAGGCACCCAAGGCGTGTTACTCGCCTCCGCTTACACTAATGCGAAGGATCCGAAGCAAGTCTTAACGGATTTATTGGAAGGAGCCGTTAGATATCTAAATGAAAAGTAAATCCGGTCGATAAGAATATATGAGACTTAAGCCCAGATGCAGTAGCTGTTTTTTACAACGGAGCTTAAACATGATTCAGCTTGCTACTCCTGATCCAGTCCTCCAATTTAAAGTCTTAAAGGCAGTTTTGCAATTATTAGCCACAGAATTCCAGGAGGATGCAGTTCCCGCAGTATTAGGGACAAAACGAGATCGAATCATCCATCAAATGACAGGGTGCCTCGATCCCTATAAAGAACTCAAAATGAAATCCAATGAGATCGCATTAAAATTAGTTCAAAGGCTAGAAACCAAAATAACGGGTGAAAAAGATCCGTATCAGCGATTTCGACTTGCCGTCTTACTTGCCATTGTAGGCAATATTTTGGAGTTCGATATTCTCGAACATTCCATTGATTTGAACGATCCCCAGTTGCTGGAAGATTTAATCACAAAAGCCGAACAGGATTTAGCGGTCGATTATATTCCCGAAATTTATGAGAAAGTCCGCGAAACTAAACAGGTCCTATATCTCACCGACAATGCAGGTGAAATAATTTTTGATAGGTTCCTTATTGTAGAACTCCTCAATTTAGGAGTTCATGTTACCGTGGCGGTCAAAGAGAACCCCGTTTTAAATGATGCGACTTTGGAAGATGCAGCCGTTGCAGGATTAGTAGAACTCAGCCACAAGAACCCCCGCCTTGAAATAATTACCACGGGGAGTGATCATGTGGGCTTAATAGTAGAGGAGATTTCGGATACTTTCCGACCGTATTTTGAGAACGCCGAACTCATCATCGCTAAAGGAATGGGCTACTATGAAACGCTCGATAGGCTATTTCAAAAACCGCGTGTATTCCTCTTTAGGACTAAATGTTCCTCCGTGGCAGAAGAAATAGGTATTCAAATTGACCAAAATGTTGCCATTCTACGTGAAAAATATGTCCCATTAAAAAATTTTTTATAGTTAAGATAATCCTATCCTTTATTGAAGAATAATTTAGGCGATTTCTATTAGCGAAAAACGGTACCCCAAACTAGGAAAAACCTGGAAATTTAGACATCTGGAGCAAGACGAATCCGGATATATTTACCCGCATTATCATTGCGGGAAATGTGATGCAATCATCGAACAGGGCTTTGAATATAGTAAAAAGGTAGTCGGCCAACGAGGCTATCCCGGATTTGAATACTTCTGTTCGAGAGCATGCGCTGAGGTTCTGCTACAGCAGGATAGATCCCATAAGAAGAAGAAATACCTTACCTATCTCATTTTGGGCATTCTGATTGCCGTTCTGATCCTAGTCTTTTTTGTTT
The DNA here is from genome assembly GCA_964353755.1 of uncultured archaeon. Taxonomy (GTDB): domain Archaea; phylum Asgardarchaeota; class Lokiarchaeia; order Helarchaeales; family HEL-GB-A; genus CAYGYC01. The sequence continues at coordinate 26,689 of CAYGYC010000013.1, forward strand.
TTCAGTAGGGGTTTGGCGGACCCACGGGGATTTGAACCCCGGATTTACCGCAATTATTTTTTAATTGTCTCAGGCTCTCTCCATCGTTCCGATTCCGGAGGCCTGCGCGCTGTCCAATCTACGCCATGGGTCCATGCGAGTTTTTTTGATATTATCTTATACTAAAATTAAAAAGTTTAAAAACAATTTTGATAATATTTCTCTCAAGATAAATGTAATAATATTTCTTTAAATTATTGCATGCACGATTGGAGACAAACCCGATAATTAGAGTAGAGCTACTCTAAAAATTTGCGAGAGGAATCTTCAAATATTTGAAAATGGGCCTGTGGTCTAGTCAGAGAGCCAATTTAAGCGAGTTCTCCTAGTATGGAATCTGAATTCATTCAGATGGACACATATGACACCGCCCTGCGGAGGCGGAAATCTCGAGTTCGAATCTCGACAGGCCCGCCACTTTTCCTTTTTAAATAATTGACTCCAGTTGTTGTGTTAAAGAAACTTTTCAGCGTCTCGAAAAAAACTTTTTACCGTCTCGAAAAACTTTTTTCCGTCACTTTCCATTAATCTGCCCCCTTTAACTCAAACAATTTACAAAAAAAAGAGTTATTGCGATAAGAACAAAGAACTATCAACATTTTGCAATATTCTTTCTTATATGCGCTCGTATTTCATCAGTAGAATAATTTAATAAATTA
>CAYGYC010000014.1:0-27075 GCA_964353755.1 uncultured archaeon
TATTTTGGAAATGAAATAGTCAAGGCCGCCACAATCCTGGACACCCCCCCAGCAGTAGTCTGTGCTATTCGAGCTTATAAAGATACGCTGGATGGACTTAAAGCGGTGGGAGAAGTATGGGCTGGTGAATTGAATGAGGATTTAAAACGGAAATTTCCTACTCCCAAAGATTATAGTATGGATAAAGCCCTTCAGGAATTGGAAAAGCAAATTAAAAACGCGACAGAATTACGCTTGATCCTGCATACCCAACCGCGGCTCACCTCCTTGCCAAAGAAAAAACCTGATATTTACGAGAGTAAAGTAGTCGGAGATTCCATTCTAGACCAATGGAAATATGCTAAAGAGGTACTAGGACACGAACTCAAAGTAGGTGACATCTTAAAAGATGGAGAATATATTGATGTCTCCGCTGTTTCAAAAGGGCATGGAACTCAAGGTCCGATGCAAAAATTTCACGTTAAAAAACTTCAACGAAAATCACGCAAAACCGTGCGAGGAGTCGGATCGATTGGTCCATGGAAACCGCCCCGCACTATGTGGACGATTGCCCGTTCAGGGCAGATGGGATTCCATCAAAGAGTGGAATATAATAAACGCATTCTGAAAATCGGAATTGATCCCAAAGAAATCATTCCCAAAGGCGGGTTTCTTAATTATGGGTTAATTCGTGGTGATTATTTGCTGTTATTGGGATCTATCCCGGGAACACGAAAACGAATGATTCGTATCCGAAAAGCCATCCGTCCACCCAAAGAGATTCGTGAAAAAGCTCCTGATATTGTATATATTTCTCTAGCTAGCAAGCAAGGAAAATAAACTGGGAAGTGAAAAGCATGACGCCCGAAATCAATGTGTATTCCCTTGATGGAAAAGCCGTAAAAACTATCGAACTCCCTGAAATTTTTCAAACCCCATTCCGACCTGAGATTATCAACCGCGCAGTCCTGGCGGTCCAGACCCATCGTATTCAACCAAAAGGAGTAAATATAAAAGCAGGACAGCGAAATACTGCCGAATCCTTTGGACCAGGACGAGGTATGTCACGAGTTCCGCGCATTCAAGGCTCAGGGACTGGTGCTTCAAATCAAGGCGGTTTCATTCCTGGATCACGAGGCGGACGACAAGCATTTCCCCCTACTGTCGAGAAAATCATTAGAAAAGAAATTAACATGAAAGAACGCCGACTTGCAATCCGGTCTGCCATCGCTGCGACCGCGGATAAGGAAAAAGTAACCAAAAGAGGACATGTACTTGATGAAAAAGTAGAGATTCCGCTCGTTCTAGTGGATGATCTCGAAAAATTGCATAAAACGAAGGAAGTACGAGAGGCTTTTCAGGCACTTGGAGTCTATGGGGATATCGAACGCGCATCGGTCAGGAAAATCCGGGCTGGAAAAGGAAAAATGCGGGGACGACGATATAAAAAGCGAAAAAGTATCCTGATTGTGGTTGGGAAAAATGATGGAATCTTCCGAGCAGCCCGTAATCTCCCAGGAGTCAATATCTGTGAAGTCCCAAAACTTAATGCGGAACTCCTTGCCCCCGGCGGATTATGCGGCCGCTTAACTATCTGGTCCGAATCTGCCATTACCCAGCTTAAATCGTTATTCTTTTAAAAAAACGTGAATCTTTTTTTTCTTTCTTTTCCTACAATAAGAATGGCGATCCTTTTTTCTTAAAATAAAGGCTACTGATTCAAACAAAAATACAAAAGTAGTGTGACTGTCTCGGAAATAAAAGAAAAGTATTTACTTTCCTATTTCACGCTTCTTATTGCGAAGCCGTTTTTTATGACATTTTCTGCATTTCGTTGCCGCCATTGGATTCCTGGCTCCACAGCTACGACAAATTTTCATAAAGAGCAGACTTTGCACCGCAATTTGCTTTTTGATGGGATCACTTATGGGCATTGCGTATCATCTTAATTGGCTAAAATTCTAAGTTATTAATCATATTGGTTTTTTTAAAGTTTTAGGTTAATTTTAATTCAAAAGATTATTCTAATAGGATCAAGCCAAAATGACGTATTTTTTCAAGATTTCCTTCATGAATCACTTCAATTTCGATCCCGGCATTGCGCACCGTAGTAAAGACATCAATTCCTGTGGCTTCTAGTGAAGGGCGCGCCTGATTTTTGTGCCGACAATAGCGGCGCGCAACATCGGCGGGAATGCCTTTCAGAGAATCCTCTTGAATAATGCATTTGGGACAAAATAAGCAAGTTCCCGATGCGAAGCCGATTGCTTTGACAAATCCTTTGAAAAAAGCCGCTTTCTCCAGTTTGTAAATGGTCTTATTCATCTGTTTCTGATGGTTTAACATGTTCTGCGTCACCCCGCGAAACCCAATAAGGATTCCGTGCGTATATTGGTGAATCATTTTCGCTGTTTCCTCCGGACCGGGAATAAAGGGAGGACAGCATAAGGAATTACCGTAATTGGGACATCCAAACCGGCATTTCCAGCGAACCCACGACCCGGCTACATCAATTTTATCAGTACTTATATAGGTCGTGAGATCCTTCTCTGCCCCTTCTTTAACGGCGAGTTCAGTGAGTTCCTTAATAGTTTCAGTTATTTTATCAGGTATCATAATAAATTTCACCTAAAATTCAATCCCATAGCGGGCTTCTATACCTTGAGTCGCATAATAATGTTTTACTTGCTTCATCTCCGTAACGAGATCCGCCAGTTCTTTGATTAGAGGATGGACCTTCCTTCCTGTAATGATCAATTCGACGTGTTCTGGCTTACTTTTAATTAATTCTAACACAGATTCGACGGGAATAAGTCCCATATCGACCGCTACCCCCGCCTCATCCAAGATAACGATATCATAATCATCGCTCAGCAGGATTTCTTTCGCAAATGCGATGCCTTTTTTGGCTTCGTCGATATCCACATGATCCGGCTCGGAAATAAGATCCGGGCGCCCAAACTGTTTTATTTGAAAATTCTCCATTTTTTTAGCGGAACTGAGTTCCCCGTATTTGACATTCCCTTTCATGAATTGGATCATACAGACTCGAAAGCCGTGTCCTAGGGCACGAAAGGCTTGTCCTAAGGCACAGGTGGTTTTTCCTTTTCCTGATCCAAAATAAACTTGGACCAATCCTTTTTTAAGTCGTTTTCGCTCCTTGCTCACGCCTTGTCGCTCCCCTCTAACTTCCCCAAGAACTGATCATAGATCTTTCCTGCAATATCGTACACAATGTATTTATCCTCATAAATTTTGTTCAAAACGGAAGTTTCAACTTTGGAATAGATATTTTCTAACACATAACTTTGAATCTTATTGTGAATAAGAGATAGCAGTTTCTCTTTCATTCTCTCTTTCCATTTCTTTTCTAGAAGGCCCGATAATTCGACATGTTCCTTGTGATTCCATATTTCTTCGATTAACTCATCAATGCCTTCCCCTGAGATCGAATTGGTCTGAACGACCGGAGGACGCCAGCCCGTTTGCCCGATATACATTACCGCATCATCAAGCATGAGATCCAGCTGGACCGCCAGTTCTTCGCCCCCCAGATCCTTTTTGTTCACCACTAAAATATCTCCTATCTCAAGAATACCCGCTTTTTGGCATTGAATCGAATCGCCGGTTCCTGGGACACTAATTACGATGATCGTGTCCGCTAATTTGAGCACTTCCACTTCGCTTTGGCCCGCCCCTACGGTTTCTACAATAATCGTATCCATGCCAAAGGCCTCATATAATAAACAGGTATCGAACGTGGCTCGAGATAATCCACCGACTGAGCCCCGGGATGCCATGCTTCGCATGAAAACCTTCTCTTGATTCAAACCCGTCATTCGGATGCGATCCCCAAGAAAAGCCCCGCCACTAAACGGCGAAGAGGGATCCACGGAAATGATTCCGACTAATTTGTCCTGTTCCGATAACTTTTGGGCAACCTGATTAATTAACGTGCTTTTCCCGACGCCGGGGGCGCCTGTAATACCGATGGTATAGGCCCCCTTCGGCTTTTCAATATGTTTAAAAACCATGCCTGCTATATCCGGCGAATTTTCCACCAGTGAAATTAACCGTGCTAATGCACGTCTATCCTTCTGCTTGAATCTTTCAATTAATTCTTCCATATTATCCATTTGCACGATTATCACCAATCCGATAGACTAGTCCCAACTAGTTTTAATAATCTTCGCATCAAACCGCACAGCTACTTCGGTTATACAAATGTGGAAAAATAAAAAAAGATTTTGGAAAGGATTCTAGTTTACTTATGGATATTGTCCTTGATGAACGATACAATATCTTTGATCATGCAGCCTGGACCATAGACGTTTGCTGCGCCAATCTTTTTTAAGACCTCGAAGTCTTTTGACGCAATGGCGCCGCCTATTAACAGCATGAAACGGTCTTTCATCCCTTTTTCCTTCAGTAAATCTACCACTCTCTGCGTATACCCAATATGGGCGCCTGAATGGATACTTAATCCAATCATATCGACATCCTCTTCAATCGCCGTTTCCACAATCTGCTCGCTCGTTTGAAACCCGCCGAAGATGACTTCCATACCCGCATCTCGTAAGCCGCGTGAAACCACGACTATCCCGCGCCAATGCCCATCAATTCCCGGTTTTGACATTAACACACGAATTGGACCTGCCATTTTAACACCTCGCACAACAATTGCTTACACCACTATTGGGGGTTCCCAAATCTTGAATATTTCCCGATAAATCGCACAAATTTCTCCGACCGTTGCGCCCTCTTTCGTTGCTTCCATAATCACCGGTAACACGTTCTCTTCTTTCTCACAGACCTTCCGTAATTTATCCAGCGCTTCTTCTAATTTCCGATTGTCTCGCCGTTCCTTCAAGTTCCGAATCCGATCTATTTCTATCCGAGCCGCCTCTGGATTTGTCCGAAAGACATTCTCAAAATCCACTTCATCCATGATATAGCGATTGATCCCAATGACTTTCTCCTCACCCGCTTCAATTTTACTCTGTCGCTTTTTGAAGGCATCCCGCATCTCTCGATACAACCATCCGGATTCTAATGCTTTGACAATACCGCCTGCGCCCGCTAATTTGTCCAAGTATTTCCAAATCCGTTCTTCCAGCTGATCGGTGAGCCATTCGATATAATACGACCCCGCTAGAGGATCGATCGTATTCCCGACCCGAATTTCGTCTTGAATGACCTGTTGGGTTCTCAATGCCAGTAATACGGCTTCTTGGGAGGGTAAGCAGAGTGCCTCATCAAAGGAATTGGTATGCATGGATTGACACCCACCTAACACTGCCTCCAATGCTTGGTAGGCGGTTCGAACAATATTCACCATCGGTTGTTGCTGCGTGAGCGAACTGCCTGCCGTTTGAATATGGAATCGGAATTGGAACGACTTCGGATCCTTGGCTTGATACTTGTCTTTCATCAATTTATACCACACGCGTCGTGCCGCTCGATACTTCGCTATTTCTTCAAAGAAGTCCTTCGAAGCCGATAAATGGAACGCCAACCGATTCACAAAATCATCGATCTTCCAGCCGCGCTCAATTAGCTGATCAATATGCGCCATGGCGTTGCCGAATACGAAGCCGATTTCTTGGATCGCATCGATTCCCCCTTCCCGGTAATTATATCCGGTGAAATTAATGGGATGAAATCGCGGTACCTTCTTCTGCGCTGTGCAAAATTCTATCAAATCTACGGCTAAACGTAATAAATGAGGGGGGGCTACATTCTTGTATGGGACATACCCGATCGTTTGCGTGCAGATATCGTTTTGACATGTCCCCATAATCTGATCCATCGTGTACCCCTTTTGCTGCACCATATTGAAGTACATAGCACAGATGGGGGCCGAGGAGAAAGGTTCAACCACGAGAGCAACCGAGATCTTATCGAGTGGTAAATCTTTTGTGAGCGCAAACATGCTGTCAATGCAGTAGAGAGGGACACCAGCCGTGCCAACTTCTAAATCCGCCCTGACATCATCCGGATCGATGCCATTAAAGGTCAAGGCATCTACCGCCGCGGAGAAGCCCGTTTCTCCATGATTATATAAGAATTTCCAGCGATCATTCGTTTCCTCTGGGGTTCCATGCCCGGAAAAGAGGCGCATCGTCCAAAATTGGGTCCTATACATGGAGGGATAGACCCCTCGCGCATACGGGGGCATGCCAGGGAAGCCGATATCTTTGGCATAATCCTTGCCTTTAATATCAAGCGGTGTATAAAGCGGTTTAATAGGTATACCTGAATAGGTTTCAAAGATTTCATCTCGTTGTTTCTGCTTCGCAAAGATTTGCTCCCATTCTTTTTGCTTGGCTTCAATTTCCTTACTTTTATCTTCTTTGGACATATATTCACCTTAAAATATACTATGATTATCGTTATTTACAAATCCATTAAAATATTGTGCTAATTAGAAAAGGTCGATTTTTCCCTTTTTTCATGGACCGTTAGGGAAGAGCGGCGATTTGATTTAAATGACCATTTTAAGAGGGTACCCCGATTTTAGCATTAAACAGGAAAAGTGGGGCTTATATCATGGTGATGGATCTGAATTCTGAAAAGATAGAGATCCTCTAAATATTCCAATTTTTTTTAGGGGCAAGATCGAGGCCTCTTTCAAAACCTGAACAATCCCATACAGCGCTTCAATGGATTTTTGGGGCGAAAATTGGAAGTCTAAAAGTTGCACGAAGGTTTGTTGTCCGAGCGGAAGGCAAATAAGGGGAATATCTAAGGTGGAGATGCCGTGGATCTCACGAAGGTTTCCATGGCATAGCGTCTTCCCCACTTTCACTCATGCCGTGGATCTCACATGGTTATAGGCAATGATTATTACAGGCATATAATAATTATAAATATGATTTATACATAAGAATATATGCGAGGATGAGTACGATGCCAAACAAATGGGGCGTGAACCCAGACGAGGCGGCGGTTCTGACCGCCTTGGAACAGATATACGGTAAATCCATCCCTCTGGTTGCTGAATTTGAATCATGTTTTGTAGGAGTTCAAGTAGCAGGGGAAACCATTATTGGCTTAGCATTAAGGGGGTGTGGATTGACGACTCTTCACGGACTAACGGAGTCCTCAAAATCACTCGCTTACCTTGATTTGGCAAATAATCTGCTCGCGACCCTTCCGGAGTCCTTGGGCGAGCTAAAATCCCTCAAAACTCTATATTTGTATGGTAATCAGCTCACGACTCTCCCGGAGTCCTTTGGGCAGCTAGAATCGCTCCAAACCCTAAATGTGACAAACAATAAGCTCACGACTCTCCCGAAGTCCTTCGGGCGGCTAAAATCACTTACTTACCTCTTTTTAGATGAAAATCAGTTAGAGACTCTCCCGGAGTCTTTTGGGCAGCTAGAATCGCTCCAAAATCTATCTTTAACGGGTAACAAGCTCACGACTCTTCCAGAATCCTTTGGCGCCCTAATTTCACTCCAAATCCTATTTTTGAGGGATAATCAGCTCACGACTCTCCCAGCGTCCTTTGGGGCGTTAAAATCACTCAAAGATCTCAGGATCTATGAAACGCAGTTAGCAACGCTCCCGGAATCCTTCGGGCAGCTCAAATCACTTACTGCCCTCATTTTGGAACAAGGTCAGTTAACAACTCTCCCGGAGTCCTTTGGGCAGCTAGAATCGCTCCAAACCCTCTCTTTATTTGCTAATCAGCTCACGATTCTCCCGGAGTCCTTTGGGCGGCTCAAATCCCTCCAAAAATTAAGTTTAAGTCTTAATCGGATAACGACTCTTCCCGAGTCCTTTGGACAGCTCAAATCGCTCCAAATCCTATATTTGACGGAGAATCAGCTCACGGCTCTCCCAGCGTCCTTTGGGCGGCTAGAATCGCTCCAAAATCTATCTTTAAGTACAAACAAGCTCACAACTCTCCCGGATTCCTTCGGACAGCTCAAATCTCTCCAAACCCTAGATGTGATATACAATAAGCTCGCGACTCTCCCGAAGTCCTTCGGACAGCTACAATCCCTCAAAGCGCTATATCTCTCTCATAATCAGCTCACGACTCTCCCGGAGCCCATACTTCAGCTCAAATCCCTCCAAGAATTAAGTTTAAGTCAGAATCACTTAACGACTCTCCCGAAGTCGTTGGGACAGCTCAAATCGCTCCAAACCCTCGACTTAACCGACACTCAGCTCACGACTCTTCCGGAGCCCATACTTCAGCTCAAATCCCTCCAAGAATTAAGTTTAAGTCAGAATCACTTAACGACCCTCCCGGAGTCGTTGGGACAGCTCAAATCGCTCCAAACCCTTGACTTGACCGACACTCAGCTCACGACTCTACCGGAGCCCATACTCCAGCTCAAATCCCTCCAAAAATTAATTTTACGTCAGAATCAATTAACGACTCTCCCGGAGTCCTTGGGACAGCTCAAATCGCTCCAAACCCTAGATGTGACGAACAATAAGCTCACGACTCTCCCAGAATCCTTTAGGCAGTTAGAAGCACTCATTGAATTACATGTCGATGGGAATCCTTTTCAAAATCATGAACAGGACCTTATAACGAAATATACCCGTGAGGAACAAAGATGGGAGAAAGTTATACGAGCAGAAGGATTAGAGGCGATTCGGCGCCATTGTCAGGTGAAACGGATTTTACATTGGGAAAAAGAGCACCAGCGATCCATCGAAAAAATTGAATTAATTCGGGAGCTCCATATAAATTTTGAGAATGTGGATTATTATTACGACCTGCTCAATGCATCCGGCGAATATTTAACGGAAGAATGCCCACAATTGGGGCGAGATTGTGAAGAAGCAGTTAGGAACTGTAAAATCGAAGTCTTGACCCTCTATGAGTTGGTAGTAGAGCAAGGATTCGATATCAGCACTGCCAAGAAAGTGGGGCAATTCCTCTTGGACCGAAAGGTCATTAAGAAGTTTCCGAGGATTCCATCAGCAGAAGAGACGAAACCATCTCTCCTTGAAGTAACGAGAGGGTTTCAGATTGCGGGAGATTGCTTTAAATTTTTCATTAAGCTTTTCAATTGCTCAAAATATGTTATCTCGCATATAGCTATAAAAATCCGTCTCCCGCCCATGTTGAAATTAGATGAGAAATCACCTTCTGAACAATTATTAATTGGTGATCTCGGTCCAAATGAACGTTATTCGGCTATTTTTTATCTGTATTGTGTGGGATGTACTGACACAGTCATTAATGCGGTGGCTGATTATACGGATCCATGGGGGGTGGTCCAAGTTCAGAAAATGGATCCATTCCAAATTATTACCTGTAAATGGGTGCAACCACGAAAGATCTCAAATGAAGAATTTCAGCAGAAGTTAGAGCGCATCGAAAAAAAAGAAGTCCAGATTCCCATTCAAGTGGGAATTCCCCCTGTAGAAGTGATACGGCGCATAAAAGAGCGCATGAGTATGAGTATAATTTCCGAGGGATCGGGGTTATTGAAAATGTTTGGTACTACAAAGGACGAGCAGGATGTGGGGTTGCAGGTCCTCATAGAAGAAGTTCAAGGCATCAAGACACTTATCTCGACAGTCTTTAGCAAAAATCAACAAATCCAGATGGGTATCCTCTCTGATGTGCGGGAGGGGGTCCAGGATATTAAATCCACTACAAAGAACACGTATGACTTCCTCCGCGCTCGGTACTCCATTCCGCTCATTTTAGATCCGTCCATTCTGGAAGAAATCAAGACGAAACGGAAGCAGAAGTTTTATGCCAAGATAACCTGTCTCTATTGCGGGCAGAGTGAGGACCTGATGGTCGAGGAGAAAGACCGGACCTGGGTGAAAGTGGGGAAGACGCTGTGCCATGGGGTCCTATGTGGCGCTGCGGCCGTCTCCCTGCTCGGCTCAATCCCAGTCGTAATCGGGCAGATCAAGACACTGGTCAGTGCCGTTCAGCAGTTAAAGGTCGACTCGGTCTTAACCAGCTTAAAATCCCTTGGGGGAAACATTGAAGAAATCCGGGACCAAATTAAATTATTTTCGGGACAAAAGCAACAAATTGGACTTCTATCTCGCAATGAATCAGACATATTATCCTACCTTGATGACCTATTCAAGAACTTCAATGATAATGAAATTCAGGAACTCCGAACCTTATTTTACAGTGAGGCCAATGCGGCGGTTTCCAATCGATTTGCCGAATCGAAATACCGGCTGTTCGTCCATAAAGAATGTCAAGGTTTTGGGAAATTGATGGTTTTGTAGATCTAGATCTACAAAATCTACATCTAGATGTAGATTTTTTTCGGTGGCGAATAATAAGCGTTAGAAGAGCAATGAAGATTAGATTTATGTAAAGAGGAAAGCCATGAATTTCACCATCATAGGAAGGGAGTATGGCTTCAATGGAAGCACTATCGAATCAATTGATGGCCAAGGAAATGTAACCAAGACGCAGTTTTAAGTTCTTAATAAGTATGAACGAAGAGTGCCATCTCGCGGAGGGAATCCAGATTATGATTGCCTCGGAAAGTGATAAATATATTATGTAAGCCTGGTGAAAGACTACTATTTACATATTGCATAGCCACTGAAATTCTCCAGATATCGCCAGAACCGTTCGTATAGCCTTCCACACGACAGAGCGGGCTTGACCAACGTACATTATCCACCACAAAGCAGATTTCCACATAAGTATCCCCAGAACTGTCGTCGAAACGGACAATGCCTGAAAATGAGAAATAGACACTTTCTCCGGGTGCTATTGTGAAATTGATTGGTACCCAATGAAAGGTTGACCAAGCTTCACCGCCGGGCATAGAGACCGAATAAGGATAATAATTGAACCAATCTTTGGTTGGTGGTTGTGTCAGAAATTGGTCATAAATTATAAAACCAAATGCCCCACAACTGATCACCAGTGATATTACCGCTACTATTGCACTTTTATTACCTATTTTACTCACTTCCTTTCTTCTGAATAGAAATCTATATGTTTAAGAAAAAGAAGAAATAAAAAGTATTTGATATTGTAGCCCCACCTTTTATGAAAGCATTCTATGAGAGTTTTCTCCAAGGGAAAGATGTCTGTGACAGTTTATTTGAGGCACGAAAGAAAAGGTATGACTTAGAAAAAGGAAAGTTTCAGAATCCTCTCTATTGGGGCGTTTATATTATGTTTGGGAATCCATTCAAAAAGATACCCTTGGGGAAGAAACGCTAATGACCTAAAAACTGGCAAATCAGTATCATATCTATAATCCTTTTTTTATATTCTAAGGATATTATTCTGAGATGTGAATTCATGAGAGCCTAGCATAGAATTATATATTCCCTCTCCATACTAGTTAATCGATTTAAAGAAGGGATTCCTTTGAGGAAGAATGCAATTTATAGTTTGGCAGTGCTTTCAATACTTGTATTCGGTGCGACGATGGTTCGTCCCGCAGGGGCCGCGGACTATAGTCAAGTAGGCGTGAAAGTAGGCGATACTGCATTTTACGATGTCCAAAAAACCTATGATAGTTATGAGATTATGGTGGATATTTTGGTTTATGGCATAGTTGGGACCACAATTACCCTTAATTTAACCTACTACGATGCGTATTGGAATCCATATCCCGAACAATGGTTAGGGGATATTTATAACGGAGCGGGAAATCCCCTATACTTATTTTTAATAACACCCCATTTACAGGCGGGGGAGGCCATCTATTCTAGTGCATCACTACTGATCCAGGAAACTGTCACGATGAAGGTTGCTGAAGTATCAAGATCCGTTAACCATCACTGTTCAGGCGACCCAGGAAGCGGGTGGTACTTGGATGCCTATTGGGATCAGGCAACGGGCATGATAGTCCAACTCCGTTTTTATTATAGTCTAATGGGATGGCTCAATGTGACTATGACCTCTACTTCGCTATGGTCTAATCAGTTACCCATGACCATACTTATAGTGATTGGGGAGATCTTTCTCTTTGTATTTGGGGCTGCAATAGGTTTTTTCGTTGGAAAGGGACGCAGCGAAAAAAAGAAGAAAAAAGGAAGAAGTCGATGATTTGAAATAAGTACCGATTAATTTTTCTGAATAATCCGAAGGCTGCTTTAAAATTCCGAAATATGCTTACTAATAAGAAATGTAGATAGAAGCGGGTTACAGCTTGCTGTTATTTAAGCGGGAAGAGATCGCTTCCTTGAGTCCATATAAGATCAGTTTAAAAAAAGTGCGGAACCCGCTAAGGCGGACCTCACCCTGGGAGAAAATTTGCAGGATGTGTTTTAATTGGGCAGTGCGAGACAAGGTCGAATCCATATATAAAGCTTTCAGATCCGCCCGTAGTAAAAAATCATAATCGAGGGTAGGTTTTTTGGAGGTTTTAATGGAATCGACGCCCTCTTTGCTAATGGTAATGAGCATCGCAAACAGGCATTTTTTGTTTGCAGCGTCTTCGATAACAATTTGAAGCCGTTTTCCCTCAAATAATTTACCCAACTGCCGCGTATCGATAATTGTATACATCGGATATTTATGAAAATACTCTTCAATTCGTGGGTCTGCCCACGCATCAAACACAAATCTTAAAGATTGATAGTAATTACTTTCCGTGCTGTTATTCCCCTTTTCTGCCAATTCATATCCAGCGCTTATCCCAAAATTTAATTTTCTAAGGACCATGGTTAAAAATTCCGGGAGATTGACTTTATATTTGTTCCGGAACTTTCCCACACGGATCTCGTCGAGACGAATTTGCTCTAGAATCGCATCTAGGTTCCAAAATTTTGCCATGCTCCAGTCTCGTATGTCCTCGATATCTTCGGGAGAGAGGACCGGATGATGGAACACGCTGTGGTTTTCGTCAAATTTTGCTAAGTTCTGTTCAAAAATAAGATTTTGAGAAGATAATTCGTCCCAAAATCCTGTTCCTGGAAAGGGCGTAGCGATGCCGAATGCTGCTGCGGATACTCCAATCTTGCGCGCGTAGTTTGGAAATCGTTTAATGAATTCCTTAGTGTGACTAGGAAGTCCAATCACAAAGGTTCCTAAGGGTTCTCCGCCGAAACGGCGTAGGATAGAAACCGCTTCAGTCTGGATTTTGAGAGGGATGTGTTTTAGAGTCACATCCAGATCATCTTGGGTCGATGATTCAATCCCGAGTTCCCAGGAAATCATCCCCGCGCGGATCATTTTCTCGACGGTATCAGGATGTTTAACAATCAATTCGGTCCGGGTCATGACTTGGAAAGTGATGTCCAAATCTGCGTCGAGCAGGAGATCACAGAGGCGATCGACTTTCTGGTAATTGCCCAAGATATTGGGATCTGCAATTAGAATTCGTAAGGGTTTAGCTTTATGTAATTTTGAAATTGCTAGAATCTCAGCCATCGTTCTTTCTGGTGACCGATATCGCTGTTTTCCTTTGGAGAAATACGGTTCGCAGCAGAAAGTACATTTTCCATAACAACCCCGTCCGAATTCCATCAGGTCGTACTCCCGATTAAGGAGTAGCACATTCTTATAGCGATACCCACGGCGTTTCCGGAGGTCACGGGCAGGGAACGGTAAAGTGTCAAGATCCTTAATAACCTCCCGATCGCTGTTATGAACGATTTCCTGCCCATTCTGCGGGCGTTTAAAACTTAATCCATCAATATTTTCCCAGGCTTTACCTTGGACGAATTCTCTAAAAACTATCTCGCCCTCACCACGGCAAGCGGCATCGCAATCGAGCTCTTTGAGGACAAGCTCCGGTGCCCCAGTGGGATGGTATCCTCCAGCTATGATAGGAATTCTGGGGTCGAACTTTTTTATGGCGTGCATCAATTTCCCCCCCGAATAGTGTTCCGTAGCACTCATGGAAAATCCCACGAGATCCGGCTTAAACCATGCCAAAACGTTCTGTAACGGTTCTTTTTCCATGAATTGGTCATAAATTAAAATGTCATCCACCAGTTCGCGAATATTCCCCGCGATCGATTCGAGTCCAAGAGGAATCGGATTCAGGGCAAATGCTAATCCAGAGGGACCTGTGGGTTTGACCAGTAAAACTCGGGAAAATGGACCGGAAAAAATCGTATTCAAGTAAGGAACCTCATATCTTTAACGCATCAAAAGCATTAGATTGAATTATTTTCATATTATAATATTTGATCTTATAAAAAAGTTTTTGAAATAACACAAATATTTAACGGATAGTCTAAAATAGTAAAATATTTTAGACGCGTTAAAGAAACTAAAACGAGAGACTTTATTTAGGCGCAAAGAATAATGATAAACTGCAAGAAATGTGAGCAAACGGCGGTAATTGAATTACCGAATTATGGAGCGTTCTGTTCAGAGCATTTTTTTGAGTTAATAAGAAATAGAGTGAAGCGGACAATTCAAAAATACAAAATGATTAGTCCCTATGAGCGAGTGGCAGTGGCAGTTAGCGGAGGGAAAGATAGTACAGTTTTATTGCATGTTTTAGATTCTTTATATGCAGAAACCTTGGAGTTAATTGGATTACATGTAGATTTAGGAATAGCCCCATCGGAGTATTCAAAGAAATCACTTCAACTCGCCAAAGAATTGTGTCAGAAATTGAAGAGAGACTTTTTTTGCGTTGATCTGAAAAAAGAATACCAGATTTCCATGGATTTAGTGAAAGATCGTGAAAACCGGCTAGCTCGTCCTCGCTGCGCGATTTGCGGGACATTCAAGCGCTATTTATTAAATCGGAAGGCCGTAGAATTAAATTGTGAGAAACTCGCAACCGGGCATGTGCTCGATGATGAAGTGAGTACGCTCTTCATGAATATTGCTCAGGGGAATACGGATCAACTAACCCGCGTGGGAGCACTTTTGCCTAGTAGTAATCCTATAGTAATCACGAGAATTAAGCCCTTATATGAAATATCCGAAATAGAAACCACGGCTTATGCCCATTTGGCAAATTTTAGTATTCAAGAGGAGGTTTGTCCCTATTCAAAAGGGGCCTCCACCCTCAAATATAAAAAAATGCTGTATTCCATGGAATCACAAATGCATGGGATTAGTTATAGGCTCCTGCAGAATTATCACCGGAAACTGTTGCCACCCTTGCAGAATTATTATCAAGGGACTCGTGATAACTTTAAAAAATGTAGTGAATGTAATGGACCAACGAATGAAGAAATCTGTGCCTTTTGTAACGTAAAAAAGATATTAACTGCAAATGAGTGAAAAATGTGGAAAAAATGATAAAAAATGGAGATTATATCCTAATTGTGTACGATGAGACGCGTAGATGGGTGGTTCAAGTTAAAGAGGGGCAGGCGTTTCATACCAATAAGGGATTAATAGAGTTTGACAGTCTTATTGGAAAACCTTTTGGAACTCAAATTCAAAGTTCAAAACAGCGTAACTTTCTTATTTTTGCCCCAACCCCCGCCGATCTTTTATTCAAAGCGATACGGGAAACACAAATTATTTATCCGAAAGACGCGTCTTTTATTCTAATTAATACGGGTGTTGGTCCAGGCTCGCATGTAGTGGAAGCGGGGTCTGGAAGTGGAGGCTTATGCTCCATTTTAGCCTATTATGTGCAACCAACTGGGAAAGTCTACAGCTATGAAATCCGGGACGAATTTTTAAAAAATGCCCAAAAACTGATTGTACGATTAGGCCTTGAGAGTTTTGTCGAATTTAAAAACCAGGATGTGCTTCAAGGAATTGTAGAAAAAGATATGGATGCGATTATTTTAGACCTTCCGACGCCGTGGGAAGCCGTGTCCGTGGCGCGCGAAGCATTAAAACCAGGTGGTATATTTGCTTCCTTTTCCCCTACAATTCCTCAAATACAAAATACCGTGAATTCACTCAAAGAACATAATTTTGGAGACATTCAAGTGTCTGAATTGATGCTTCGGAATTGGCAAGTCTCCTCTTCAAGAAATGAAGGCTATTTGGCAACCCGTCCTCATACTCAGATGATTGGACATACCGGATTTCTTATTTTCGCAAGAAAAATAGTCTAAGGCTTTTCATTTCCTAAAGTACTCTATTTTAAAAGAAATTAATATAGAGATTCAGGATTAAAGCAAGGATCCGCATGAAGGACAGATGCGGGCGAATAGGGTTATTGGCGCTTTGCAATTAGGACAGGTTCGAAGAGGCGTTTGGCAATTTGGACAGATTTTAGACATCATCATGACATAAGTCTTGCATTTTGGACAAACGGCTTTCGATCCTACAATTTTCACGCTTTGGGTTTCTTCGATTTTAGGCACGTCTTTAGTTGTTTCCTCAAGAATATTTGATAATCGTTCTAAACGGCTTTTTAATGGATCTTCTTCTGGATAAGTTGTTATTTTTATACCCTCTTCGGCGGGTTCTAACAGTGAATTGCTCGATATCACTATTTCCTCGGGCTCTAAATCTCCTGTTTGTGGAGGCGGTGGCGGAATCGGTATGGCAGGTACTTCTACAGGCGATGGCGGAACCGGTGTGGCAGGTGCTTGTGGAGAAGGAGCAATAGGAGCGGTATCCTTCAGTAGATTTTGTAAATCATCAAATACTGCATCTGATACCGGCTCTCCCTCCAGTTCAACCATTTTAGTAGGTGCTGGAGGTTGCGTTACCGGTGGAGGGGTTGAAATGGATACTGAAGAGGGTGGAATAGTAGGTGTAGAGCGACTAAATTTTTTAGGTTCTATTCGTGGGGGTGGCGTAAATTTTGGGGTAGATTTCGGAGGAACTACGGGTTGAGGCGGAATCGGTGTATATTCTGGGGTGATTTGAGGAGGCATTTCCGATGAAGTTTCTTGAAGGGGCTGGGTTTCATTCATTATATCCATGAGTTCATCAAAAACAACTTCTTCTGAATCGGTTGGAGGAGTTGGAGCTAAGGACGAAGGCTCAGGACTTGCAGGTATTTCAGGAATATTCGGGACTTCTGTTGGCTGACCCCTTGCGAGTTGTTCAGCGGGTGGTAGGATTTTGGTTAAGCTCACTTTTCCCTTCTTCTCATATTTCTTAATAATTTCCATCACTTGTAATTTACTCAATGCCGTTTCTTTCACTATGTCATTTATTGTATGTTGTCCATCGCACAACTGTAAAATTGAGGCATCCGATTTGGGAAATTTACTCGCATCGAACTCCCCTTCAAGGATGGGAAATAGGTAAATTGATTCTTGTCGCGGTTCAGGGGCTAATTTTGGCGCTGGAGCAACCGTCTCTGGTTCCAGTTTTTGTTCTACCGGTTTTTGTTCCACTGGTTTTTGTTCCGCTATTATTCCAGGTTCCTCTTCCTTTCCTGCCGTTGGAAGCCCGACTATCAATCTTTTTAACTTAATCCAGCCTTTTTTCTGATATCTGCGTAAAATTTCATCCACTTTCAATTGTGGTAATTTAGTTTTCTCACAAATATCTGTGATGTTATTCTCCCCATTGACCAAATGTAACACTTTGGCCTCTTCCATTCCAAACTTCTTGTTTGCAATGGATACCGTTAACATTGGAACACGCACTGCTGCTTTTGCAGGAATTGCTGCTTCCTCTTCTTCTTCAGGAACGGCTTCTAGAAGTAAATCCAGTTGCTCTGTATATTTACGCATTCGACCTTTAAAAGCGAGCAGTTGTCCGACGGGTCCTTTATCGGAGTTTAAAATAACTAAGGATTTCTCAGAAATCTTAAAGAAGGCAATATTGGTGCCACTTAGGGGTAAACTGTGATCCCCAACGGATAGAAGTGCAAAATTGCCTTTGGTAAAAGAAACAATGAAATCAGAAAATTTTGAAATAGCCTTATCAATGTATTTAATCTCTGCATTTGCATCTACGATAGCTACCGTAATATTAGAGCCTACTAGCTTCCCTAAGCCTGCCTTTAATTGTTCGACCATTTCCGGAAGCGTTCTTGGTTCAGATTGTTCGCTCATTTTTTTTAATCCTCCAATAGAGCCCTATTTTTAAAATTTAATTCATAAGCATCAAGTTAGGACCAATTTTTGCACTTAATACTCAATAATCTTCTAATTTAGGCTTTGTACATGATTATTAAGTAATAAGTAAGGACTACTTTTAAAACCTTTTTAAATTTCCAATATTCTTATGTTTTTAAAATCCTTGTTAAATTTTGATAGACTCGCGTATTTGGTTAAAAAAATGGTAGGTTCGCGGGGAATTTCGTGATTTTTAAGGGGAAAAATCAATTCGAACCCCGGATCTTCGCGGTTTGACCGGCGGCGTCTTCATGACTGGACCAGTGAGCGCGACGTCTTAACGACTGGACTACGAACCTTTGAGCACTGCTTTATCACAACCTTACTTTACTATCTCTTGTATTTTGTATTTGTTTTGAATATTATTAGTTTTATAGATAAGGTCTTCAAAAATATTAAGTATGTATTATTTGATAATCCATATTTAATATGTTTCGTTTGTGCGATCCTCACCGGGGGAATCCCCTCGACCGCACGGGCTCGGACCCGTCGCCTCGCTTCCGTCTGCCGGGACGGCTTTCGGAAAGGTATGTACCGATGAGTTTAGGTTCATAGCCAAGTGCTTTAATCCCGTAAAATCCTGATCCGTTTGGCAGAACTTCACGGCGATGGGGACTAACCCGAGTCCCTCGATCCCGTCCGCCGTTACGGCTTCCGGGAATGCTTTACGCAGGATGTTATACGCGCCATTCACATCGGCATTGACCACCTGTCCTCGCGCGGTTTGGAACAGCCCATGGGAGACCTTATTATGCCCCCCTTCCTCAGCTGAGCGATACACGCCCCGCTGCCCTAGATAGGTATCATGGTGCTCGATAGGTTCCTTATCCAGGAAGGAACACTTGCTGGTGTGGCTCTCCTCCGTCAGGACCACCGTAATGCCCGCGAGGGTTGCCTTATATTTAAGCTTCTCCACCAACCGGTAGAAGGGGATATTCACAAACGTTTGATTATTGCGCCGCCCCAACCGCACATTCTGCTTCCACTGTTCATTATACCCGACCACCAGCGTCCCAATGTGCTGGCTCTGGCAATACGCGATAAGGGCATGGGATAGTTTATGGAAGATATCCTCGATCTTATTGTTGCGCTGGCGGGTCAAGCGCTCCAACTGGCGGGTCTCTCCCTGAATTCCCTGATGACTGCAGCATTTTTGATAAAACGCCCGCTTCTTGTTGTAATATTGATTGATCGCCCGCACCACACCCCCCTGCACCACCAACGGGCGCTCCCCATAATTCGTGACCAAGCAGACTAGGTTTCGCACCCCCAAATCGAGGGCGGCCATGCGATTCGCGTGCACGGGTAGTGATCCGGCTTCGGGTCCCTTTGGTTTGGTATAGACAATTTCCACGATCGCATAATGCCCCCGGGGCAGAAGGCGTACCTGCTGTACCTTCCCAATCCGATTGGGATCCACCTGCACGGGCGGGATTGCCAACCTCTTCGGGAATTGGACATAAGTCTTCCCGGACGGGGCATCACATTTTAGCTTGCACTGTTGATTGGTAAAAAGCAGGAGATTCGGTTCGCCCGCCTCTTTGCATCCGGGGGGTGCGGGACGCGCCCTAAATTTCGCGGGGTCTTCTTTGTAGGCTTTAAGTGCCTTGAAGTACCCTTCCCACGCAGCATCCACTTGCCAAAGGATTTGTTGCGCCGTTTGGGCGGGGAGCGCCTGATAGGTAGCAGTCCCTTGGAGTTCTTGCCACAACTGATAATACCGGATCCATCCCCCCGCCTTTTGCGTGCCGCCCTTCCACAAGACGAACTGATGAAACCCCTGATGAACAATCCTATTCGCCTTATTAAAGTGATCTGCCGATTTCTCAAACCAAGACATTATTTTCGCGTCCGTCTTCATCTGAATCCGCTCAGTAAAAGTATCATTCCTTTTAGTCTTACATTTTGGCTGTTTTTCCGCACCACTTGGCTTCTGATCTATGGCTTCCGTCATTTTAATCCATCCCTTCTCTTTTTCTTGTAAAAGTAGTCATGATACTCGTTTTCTTAAGATCATATATAAACTCAAAGAATTCTACTGACTTCTTATACCCAAACACCCTTTTTACATCTGTCTTCATCTGAATACGCTTATTAAAAGTATTCTTCCTCTCAACTTTACGTTTTGGCTGTTCTTCTGCGCCATTTAGTTTCTGACCTACGGCTTCCGTCATTGCAATCCATCCTTTCTTTTTTCCTGTAAAAGTGGTCATGACTCTCTTTTTCTCAAAATTATATATAAACTCATCGATGACCCGCGGTTCTCCAGCCTCCCGCTATAATTTCTAACAAAAAATAGAGGAGTATTCTGTAGGAGATCTTCCAATTATTGCGAGGGTCTTGATTTCTTAGTTATCTCCTCCTCTTTCATTGATAATAAAAAATAATATAAAAATTAATATTTTCCAAAAGGCATAAAAAATGAAAAAAAGCATACTTTATTTTAAGGATAAGATCCTTCTCTGGAACTAAAAACTAGATCCGTTGATCTCCTGATGGTGGAAGTAGTTTCTCTAGATCAGTCAGCCTCCAAAATAGTGAACCCGCGCCTTCCCCCGCTGAAAGTTCACCTCTGCCAGTTCCCCGAGTTGTTGTACGCGGATTTTCGGGAACGGATAAAGCAGTTCAAGGGGTTATATCCCCACCAGCGAAAAGCCATCCCGAAAGCCATCAAGGGTCAAAGTATTTTAGAGTTAGTTGATACCGATCAGGGGAAGACTGAGCCCAGCTTGGCTGGATTGCATTGGTGTATTTCGAAAGGCCGGATTGGGGTCTACTTAGTTCCCCATAAACGCTTGCTCGATGAGAAGCGGAAGAAAATTGCGGCGTTCTTCAATCGTCCCCTGTTCGATGAGCCACCGCGGGAACGGGTGCGCGTAATTACTATCTCCGGGGAGGAGAAGCCGACCAAGGCGGATTTACAGCGGCATCGTCAGGGGCTCATCATCGTCGCCACCTATGAAGCCTTTCGGTCGTTCTGCTTTGCCGTGCAGTGCCGGCAATACCTGCCGCAACGGAAATGTTTTGGGACCATCGTAGTGGATGAGTGCCATTACCTGCAAGACCGGACCCGGGGCATGGCACTCCAAACCTTACTGTTTAAGTTGAAGGCGGAGCACGACCCGCAATTTTGCCTGCTTACGGCAACTATGGCGAAGAAGGATGCGGAGTGGTGGTGTGCACAACTTGGCTGTGAGTTAATTGCTGAACCATTAAACCGCCAGTTCAAATACCGGGAGGAAACCCTCCGACTCGAGACCTCCGGACCAATTGAATATGCGCGATTAGAGCGGCTCAAAGTGGAAAAAGTGAGTGAAGTCCTCCGGAGCTATTTGGCAGAGCATGGGACGGACCTGCCCCAACGTATCCTCATCTTTTGCCATGCCCGTTGGCTGGCTGGAGTAATGGTCAAAGCCATCTGGAAGCAAGAGTGGTGGCAAGCCTATAAAACTGAGGGGTGGTGTGAATTGATCCATGCCGGACTCCCGCAGGAAGATCAGGAGGAGATCTTCGAGAAATTCAAGACCGATGCCCATGTTCAAATCCTCGTGTCCTCGCCGCTGCTCGAGACGGGCGTCAATGTGAAGGGAATTAACCTCATCATCGTGGTCGATCCGGATCTCTACACCGCGGCCCGCTTGAGTCAGATGTGTGGGCGACTCCGGAAGACAGAGGAGGGTGAAGTCGGGGAAATCCGGTTCATCATTACGGAAGAATTACGGACTCAAATCGCGGGTAAATATCAGCTCTCCGCTGATGGTAACTGGATCATCCATTTTAACTTTGAAGATGAGCCGGGGGTTCTCCCCCGCGTCGACCTCCGTCGGCTCGTCCTGGAACTCCTATTCTGGCACCCCGAGTCCGAACGCACCCTCAAACAGCGCCTGTTCCAGGTTATCTGCGGCAGCGCCGCGACCCCGAAGTACCCCGCCTATGAGTGGGCGATCACCTCGCTCCTTAACTTCAAACGGCTTCTCAAATTCCTGATCCGCAAAGAACTCGTCCGACCGGTCGGTCGAAAGTATGCGCTCACCTTTATGGGGGATGCCACCGTCGAAACGGGGATCGATGTGGCATTTGCCATTCAAGGCTTGGCTTTCCTCAAAATAAATAGCGAAGACCTGTCGCCTGCTCTGCTCGAATCACCTGAAAAATACCTGGTCCGCAGGGAAAGCTTTGCCCATGTGTATAAGGCCTTCCTGGCGCAGCACGTAGCCGCGCGACTGGTAATCGAAACCCAAGATCCGAAGCGCCGCAAAGCCCGGCAGAAGGCAATTGAGAACTTCATGCAGCAATACACGGCACGGATGCCGGGAACTAACATCGAACACCGCCGTAAATATAAGATCGATCCGGGGGATGAAGAGGTCTATCGGCGGACTGCCATTTGGCTCGCAGCAAGTATGGCCGCCCTTTATCAAAGTTACCGCGCCCATTGCGCCCCACACCCCCCCGGCTCCCGCTCCTACTATGATCGGACCATCGCGCAATTCCCCGCGGTAAGCAAACCCGAAGTCCTGATCTCGGAACGGTTGCGGCGCAATATCTATCAATTCCAAAAACCCAAGACTCCCCGACGCGGAAAGCAGCCGGACCACCGCCCGCGGGGCACCTACCGTCGCGAAGCGTGCTTCACGAAACCCATCACCGACATCCTAGAACGCTTTGGTACCGCGGGAGCTACCATTGCGGAACTGAAAGCCGCCCTTGTCGCCCAAAATCTGCCGATCTCGAACGCCGGCATCTATGCCGTTTTGCACGGTTCACTGCACTCACAACTCTACTACGAACGGGAGCAGCGGGGGCAATCGCATCGGCCTTCCTACCGCTTCTATTTAAAGCGCTACAAAAGGCGGAGAGCCCCCAAAATTTATTGTCAAGAGTGCCAGCATTTCCGCAAGAAGAAAATTTACGAGACGGCGCAGGAAGAGAAGACCCACTGCAAGGTGGGATACAAATGTGAGACTGGCTGGACTGTGCTGAACCCGCCCTGTGCGCAGTTTCAACGCCGATCTAAACTAAATCAATTTCTGATCTATTACCCCCAGCATTTTGAACCCATTGAAGGGGACAAGGTCCATTGCCCGCGCTGTCACCGCGCCGGCACGGTGCTCCTACCCCGCTGTTACCGCGTCGACACCGCCCTCCACGAAACGATGACCATCTGCCGCCACTGCCACATCCTCTTGAAACAGGTACGGAAAGGGCGCTATCAGGGGCGACTCGACATTCCGCTGGACCAGCTCCAGGAACGAATTGCAGAGGAAAACGGATATTCTTACATCAGACTTGAAAGGAATCCGCGCACGCTTTATCTGAAGCAAGGGGAGACCTTGTTCGTCGAAGATCCGGCAACGGTAGGGATCGCCCTCATTTACCTCTCGGGGCGAGTTGCCACTGGACCCTTTCGCCCCCGGTATGACCGATACTTTTTCGGCGAGATTAATTATATAATTCTAGCTGGGGGGGAAATAACTACCGCAG
This sequence comes from uncultured archaeon, assembly GCA_964353755.1. Taxonomy (GTDB): domain Archaea; phylum Asgardarchaeota; class Lokiarchaeia; order Helarchaeales; family HEL-GB-A; genus CAYGYC01. The sequence goes on from CAYGYC010000014.1 coordinate 23,389, forward strand.
ACAGTGCCCTCCTCCAACGGAACGGTATTGAAGTTATTCCAGAATCGCAAGAGAAGCGGAACGTAGCACGTCGTAAAACCGCAGAAGCGAATACACTCCGGGAAGTGTTGTATAACCTTGATGACACCTCTTGCTTTACTGAAGATGCAGAATCCGTCATCGCTAAGATCTTGACCAATATTACTCTCACCCATCTCTTAGGGCAATTCAAACCCCTCCGAAAATTACCGCTGATCTATCGGCAATTCGATCAAATCGCCCAGATCTTCTTACTCTGGGGCGACTGGAACCAGAACTCCGCGACCCGCGAGATGAGGAACTTCACTAACGCCTTGCTAGGTCGGGAAGGGATAGCCGATAATGCGGCGTGGGAACTGACCAAAGCACTGCTCCCCCCTCGCTTTCAGTTTCGCGCTCGTAAGGTCCAACGGACCGTGCGGGGCGCCCCCGCTTTGGGCGCGAAAGCGCGGGACCCGTTCAATTGCGCGCTCAACGACCTTTTCTACCGCTTACAAGGCGAACTGATGAGCGCCTTAGAAACGGTCGGGTTCGATAAGTATTATCCCGGGAGCGGATTTCTCCATCGCCGGCATCGGCGCCCGCCAACTATCGAGCACCCCAATAATCGGACCTTGCTCTTCGATCTGATGGACTTTTACCGACCATTGTTCCGCTACTACCTCCTTTTCGCGTTTTGCGGGCAGGATTCCTCGCTCAAAACACAGTTGCTCCTCCCTGAAACACCCCTCACTGAATGGTGCTTATCCAAGGAGTTCTCACTGGAAAAAGATTTTGCGTCTGAAAGAATCGGGAAGAAGGAGCGGATCTACACCCTCACCAAAGCAGGGCAGAGGGCTTCGGAGACTCTGGGCGAATTGATCTGTGCGCATCGGTTCCCCTATCAAGGTGAACTCGTGCCACTCCGGGACATCATGCGGCGCGAAGCGGCTGCCTTCAAATCGGCGATTCTTGGCGATGCAACAGCAGCGGAGCACCGTAGATTTTCCCTCCTGGAAGACACTCAGCTGACCGCCTTCTACCAACATATCGCATGGCTGCTCAAACCGGAACCCCCTGAGGTGGGCTGGAGCCAAGCGCCAGAAGCCCTTCCGCAACAATCAAAGCCGGCGAAACCCGTCCCGTTTACCACCCGCTTCAAGAATGTAATCGTTGTCACGCACGGCGATAAGGATGGGTTCTTTTCCACCCTTCACCTCTGCATTAAATATGCGCACTGGCATACGCCGAAACGCGGGAAGATTCACATCCTCCCGACTACGCCGGAGAGGCTCAAGAAGACGCTCCAACTCAGCATCCCTAAACTCCTATGGACAGGGAAGAGGGAGCACAACCTCCTCATCCTTGCGGATTTGCAACTCCCAAATGACCCCATCTTCTTCCGCAATCTCCGCTACTCCTATCTGGACGCCTTAGAACAGCGCGCTGATCACTTAGAATTTCTCTGGTTTGACCATCACCCGTATCGCCTATCGCTCCCACCCGCCAAATTCCAGCAGGCCTACGGAATCACCCTTCGGATTGATGCCACAGCCTCCTATACCTACCAGATCATTCGGCGGGATATGGATAAAGAATTACAGCAATATATCCAGTATTTCCAAAATCCACTCATTCAGGGCGCACTAAGGCTGGTCTCCTTCTTCGTATATTTGGTCAGGATAAATAAATACCGCCGGATTCCGCTCTTCCGCAAACGGCTCGCTGAGGTGAACTTCACCGCGAATTTCGAGACCTACCTCGGCTTCTTTCTCTCTCTAATAGGCATCCATTCGGGGAAACACCGGAAGAGAACCGCCCCGCAGGGGTGGATTGCGCCGAGCTGCGATCGGGGGCGATTCCAATCCGTACTCCGGACCTTGAACGAAAGCTTAGCGTTTCAGCGCCAGCTAGATGCGACAGATCCCTGGCCCTTTTACAAGCAGCTGACGATCACGCCCACCAATTATCTCCAAAAGGGCGACGATCCGACGTTCCTCTCAACCTGGAGCCGCTGGTTTAAGGAGTATACCGCGCGGCAACACAAGCGCCCGTACCGCACATGGATCAATTTCTTCAAGGAAGTCCTCCACGAGCACCCGCCACCCCCCTTACCGAAGCTACTACCAACCGATCCCAGTGAAGTGCTCCACTTCGCCAAATTCTACCTGACCAAAAATCAAGTCCCTTTCCTCGTGTTATGCTTTCACGAACCTTTCATGTATGATTTGATTCTTCCTTTAATTGAGCGCTTTGCGAAGCAATTCCCTCTCTTTTTACTTTGCTACTGGTTTACCCATAAACTCAGTTACTGGGTGCTCCCCGGAGTCAAACTCGATCTCACGAGCATTTTAGCCCCGCTCGAGGCGGTGGGGCACTCCTATGCCGGGGCGATTCCTCGGTTATACTACAAAACCTATCGGCTGGGGGTCTATACTAGCGAAGTGACCTATCACCAGGGCGCTAACGGAGTAAGGGAAGAAGAACCGGAAGAGGCGCCTACGGAAGATACCGAAGAGAAAGCGGCAGAGGAGGAAATGCAAGAAGATGCAGAGGACCGCGAGGAGCAGGAAGTGGATCCTTTCGATGACTTCATCTATATTTGGGGCGTATTTGGGTTGAATTCATGCCTTGAGACCCTCCAACAGCTAGACCTCCCTACGCCCGTGAGCGAGCCGTTCTCCCCGCAAATTTACGACTTGGAACGGAATGTTCCGCTCCCTCAGGACCCAGAATTTATCCTTCGTCATTATATCGACAAATATCCACACTTTCAGCGAGTGTGCGATGAACTGGCGGTCCAACGGGCCTTCACGTTCCCCTTTTCGGGAACAAAAATGCTGGATCTCCCGGCAGGAAAAGTTACGCTCGTCTACTCAAAAAAGGCGGAGGATGTGAACCAGTTTCTCCATTACCTCCTCCACCTCTATTTATCCCAGAACGCCTTTACGCCTTTTCTCCCCGATACCTATGATGTCCTCTTTATCGAGACGGAGGGTATCTACCCCCAACTCAACCCGCTCCATTTCTACCAGCTGGGCACGCCGAATGCGCTATTACGGCGGATTCTCACTATCAAGCTCGATTATCCCCACCTGCGGCTCGTCGTGCTCAAGTACTTGCTCTCCGCCATCCAGCACTCGGGCGCGCGCTTGGTGGTACTTTCCCTCCCGTTTACGCTTATCCTCGAACAGTTTAAGGTCTCCAATCAACCTACTGCCGAGCTGAATAAAGAGGCGAATTGGCTGGCGAGAGTCCTCCAATTAATTGCTCAATTAACGGGCGTGCACATCCTCGTCACCTCCATCAATCTCTATCAAAATACGCAAAACCCCTACCTCCCCGGCATTGCCCGGGATAAGCTCCGATTTTGGATCCACATTATCCAGCGAAAGAAAACCTATAAACTGGTGATCTACGATCGGACCGACCCTGATTTACCCAAGACCTATCACGGGAGTATTCCCATCCCCCCCTCACCTAACATCTCTGAACTCATGGCTAATGCTTGCGGTCTTCCCGCTCACGTAGATTGGACTTTTCCTCAAGTGCCTCCCGACACGATCCTGCCCTCCCCCCCATCCCTCTCAAGGGAAGCGCTCCTCTTAGATGATGCAGGGGAACAGATAACCGGCGAAAGCGAAGCGCAGTGGATTCCGGAACTGGAAGACGAACTTGAACCGGAAGGGG
>CAYGYC010000015.1:0-25957 GCA_964353755.1 uncultured archaeon
ATTATAATAAGAACCTCTATTTTGAGTGAGTTGGATATGTCAGTACGGAAAAAATACACTTATCGCGGCTATTCACTGGAAGATTTGCAAAATTTGCCGATGGATGATTTTATCAAGCTACTTCCGTCACGGAAACGGCGGAGTATGCTCCGCGGTCTTCCCCATCGACAAAAAAAGTTATTGGAAAGTTTACGGCGCGCCCGACGCGCCTTGAAAAAAGGGAAGAAAGTGGTCGTTCGTACTCATGCGCGGGATTTTGTAATTACTCCAGAGCTAGTCGGCCTAACTATCGGCGTGCATAATGGGAAAGAATTTCTCGAGATAGAGGTAACTCCTGAACATATTGGACATTATTTAGGAGAATTTTCCCCCACGAATAAGCGAGTATCACATGGAAATCCAGGCATTGGGGCCACTCGCGGTTCGCAATTCATTCCGTTAAAATAGGAGGATAAATGAAGAATGTGTCCTAATTTCGGCTATTCCATTACGGGATTGGATCCTGATAAGACAGCAATTGCCAGTGGGCGTGATATTCGCTGTTCACCCAAGGCTGCGCGAGAAGTGTGTCATACAATTAAAGGGATGATTATCGAAAAAGCGAAGGTATTTCTAGATGGAGTTATTTTACACAAAAATGTAGTTCCCTTTAAACGATTCAATAAAAAGATAGCCCATCATAAGGGATTAGATCGATTTCACTGGGATTCGGGGCGATATCCCGTAAAAGCAGCCAAGGCAATCTTAGGTGTTATTAAGAATGCGGAGAATAACGCGGAATATAAGGGATTAGACTTAGATCGGGTGCGAATTGTTCATGCCGCTATCCAACAAGGAAGGAAATTAAAAAAGTATATTTCCCGGGCTTTTGGTCGATCCACCCCATATTATAAACCATTATCTCATATTGAAATTGTATTAGAGGAAGAATAATTAATAATGATGTAGAGGAACTCGTTTGCCAGCAATCGAACATTTTATTACGAAAAAGCTAAAAAAGAATCAAGTTGATGAGTTTTTTGCTAATGAATTGAAACGAGCAGGCTATGGCGGCGTGGATATCCTAAAAACGCCCTTAGGGACTCGGGTAATTATTTATGCAGCCCGTCCAGGTATAGTCATTGGACGCCATGGGAAAAATGTGCAGGATTTGACTACCGTTTTAGAAGAAACATATGGAGTTGAAAATCCTCAGATTGAAGTGTCAGAAATCGAAGTACCGGAACTGAACGCGCGGGTGATGGCCGAACGATTAGCGAGTCGCTTAGAGCGAGGAACTCATTATAGAAGATCGGCATATTCCATAATTCGGAGAATTGCAGCGGCAGGTGCGAAAGGGGTGGAAATTCGAATTGCAGGAAAAATCAGCGGGCATCGAGCTCGGTACAAGAAATTTCGCGAAGGGTTTGTCGCAAAGTGTGGAGAACCCGCTTTTCTATACGTGGAGAAAGCGGTCTCCAAGGCAGTTTTGAAAAAAGGAGTGATCGGTGTTCAAGTTCGAATCATGCAGCCCACTGCTCTGCTCCCCAATGAAATAGAATTAAAAGTGCAATCATAAATTGAATCAAGGAGAATGAAAGAATGGCTCGCCTTAAAAACAAAGAAATTCGGGAAATGACTGAAGCGGAGCGCGAAAAACGGTTACAAGAACTCCGGACAGAATTAAGTAGCCAGCGTGCTATTCTATCGGCTGGTGGTGCCGTAGAAAATACGGGAATCGTCAAAATACTTCGCCGCTCAATCGCGCGCATTCTCACGATAATGCGGGAAGAAGTACGATGATCATCACGCCAAAAACACTTATTTACCATTGTCTTATTGGATTAAAGGTGAAAATTGTCCAAAGTTCTAACTCACAATATCTTAATTTGAGTGGAAAAATAGTTGATGAAACAAAAAATACACTTATCATTAAGAATGAGGTAAAAGAAATGCGAATTCCGAAAAAGAATTCGGTTTTTCAATTTTATCTCTCAGAAAATTACGCAGTTGAAGTGAAGGGTGTCCTCCTGTTAGGTCGCCCGGAAGAAAGAATTAAAAAGAAAATAAGTTATAAATGGAATAATTAAAGAGGTAATTTAAAATGGTTAGAAATATTGGGCTTGAAGTAGAAGCTCCTCGAAAAGAATGTGAGGACCCAAATTGTCCCTTTCATGGATCGCTCCCAATCCATGGAAGAATTTTTAAGGGAACCATTGTAAAACGGAAAATGCATGATTCCTGTGTAGTTCGTCGAGATTATCTTCGTTATATCTCTAAATATAACAGGTATGAACGTAAACACAGTAATATTGCATGTCATGTTCCACCCTGCATTGAAATTAATGTAGGAGATAATGTGAAACTCGCAGAATGCCGCCCCATAAGTAAAACCATTTCCTTTACGATCATCGAATTAACTGAAACAGAATAAAGAATTTTTTTATCTAATTCTCCCCTTTAATTGAATCGAGTAAAATATATATAGAGAGAGGCGGTTAAACTGGCTCAGAAGAAAACAGTTTTTGAACGATTAGAAGATACAATGGGTGAATTGCAAAAAAATCTTGAAACTAAATTAACAAATATCCAAGCGGCGATTACCACTCTCAAAGAGGAAATACCTCGATCCATTGGACAAAATCTAATGTCCTTTTCGGATATGATCGGTGCTAAAATTGAGGATATGGAGGAATCTATTAAGAGGATTACCATTTCTTCTGGAGGAACTGCGGATCCTACTATTGGAACCGTAAAACAAGATTTAGGTGATATAAAAACAAGTATTAAAAATCTTCAAACGGCTATTCAAAGTATTAAAATTGAGGCAGCTGCTACATCACCTCATATTACACTCGCTTCACCTATTTCAGCCCCAACTATACCAAAATCGTCTTCATTACCATCGCCGCCCCCAACCGCCCCTACTACTCCGCACCTCACTCCAATTCCAGTAAGTCCTTCTCAACCCGCTCCAGCTCCTGCACGCGTAAGTAGTGTCAAAACAACTCCTTCATCTTCTGCCCCAGCAGAAGGACCCGGATCAGATGTTACCAATTTATTAGATACGATTAAGCAAAAAGCAAAAAGTGGTCTCAGTGCCATTGCTTTGGCAAATGAAATGGAACAGATACGCGACACCATAGTTAAGGTATATCGCTGGCACCCGGCTTTATATGAATTAGCAACCTTTGCCCGCCGATTGAAAAAATTCCCGGAAGGAGCCCCACCGGACGCCGAACTTTTTAACTTATTATTAGAGAAAGTTGAGGAATGGAAAAATCGAGTGAGCGGTTAAAAAAAATTTCCCTTTTTCAACCTTTTTAAAATTTAGGTGAAAATTGAGAAACAATTAAAAACTACAATTAATTATTTGAATAGAAAGTATTCATCTTAAAATCATAGGTTCTGGTAATTATAGACCACAGAACGATTTCTGTACCAAGAACTTATTCACCTCTCCAAAAGATTAGGAAATTATGAAAGATTTATTCATCTTGAATAAAGTAATGATGAATAAATAAAAGGTAGTTATGTGTAAATAAAAGATGGCGATGAATAATGGGTAAAAGGCGAGTTAAAAAGAAAGGTGCACATTTATTACCGCGGCTTTCAAAAGGGATTCCCACCAATTGCAGATTGCTCTGCGCTGATAATTCAGGTGGCAAACTCTTGAAAGTTATCGCTCTAATTGGATATAAAGGGCGATTGACCCGCTTACCAGCGGCAAGTGTCGGATCAATGATCGTCGCGTCCGTCATAAAGGGCACCCCCGAAATGCGACGCCAGATAGTACGAGCTGTAGTAATTCGCCAACGGAAGCCTTATCATCGCATTGATGGGAGATGGATTCAATTTGAAGATAATGCTGCTGTAATCACCTCGCCTGTGGGTGAGCCAAAAGGATCAGAAATTAGAGGTGCTATAGCAAAAGAAGCTGCTGAACGATGGCCTCGTTTAGCAAGTGTAGCAAGTATAGTTGTTTAATTTACGGAATTTGGGAAGAAAAATGCAAGTAGAAAAGAAAAATAAAACAAAATCTCGAAGAAAGCAACGAAAACAGTTCTACAATCAGCCCCATCACAAGAGAAGCAAATTAATGACTGCCAAACTTCATAATGATATCCAATCGGAGCATCAGATAAAGAGACTCCCGATATGTAAGGGAGATACTGTGCTCGTTGTACGGGGCGAATTTAGAGATATGGAAGGCAAAGTTTCTAAGATTGACCGACACAATGCGCAAATTTTTATGGAGGGCGCTTCAATTGAAAAAAGTAGTGGAACGACTTACGATATTCCGATCTATCCTTCAAATGTGGTGCTTACAAAGATTGAAGCGAAAAAAGATAAATGGCGGAAAAAAATAATAGAGAGAAAAACAGGAGTAGAGGCAGAAGAGGAATGACACGCAAAGGTGAAAAGAAGCAGTTAAAAAGGACAGAAGCTCCAATCTTTTGGGATATTAACCGGAAAGCAAATACCTTTACCGTTAAACCTTCTCCTGGGCCCCATGCAATCAGTAATTGCATCCCGATTCTGACAATTATGCGCGATCTGCTCCATCTTGCAGATACCGCGGGGGAAGCTAAAAAAATCATTTCTGCAGGTAATATTAAAGTCGATGGGGTAATTAGAAAAAATTACCAACATCCGGTTGGATTAATGGATGTCTTCGAAATTCCAAAAATTAATCTTACTTATAGGGTTATACCCGCCGCACGCAAAGGATTGATTCTCCATCCGATTGAGGAAAGTGAGACCCAATTTAAACTCTGTCGAATAGAGAATAAAGTAGTTTTGAAAGGAGGACATATTCAATTAAATCTTCATGATGGAAGAAATATTCTGGTACGGGTACGTGATCCAACTAATTCTGATGAAGATAGTTATAACACAAAAGATGTTTTAAAAATTGGATTACCGAAACAAGACGTATTGGAACATATCAAATTTGATGAGAATATAATTTCTCTTGTAATTGCAGGGCGGAATGTTGGTCTGACTGGAAAGATTATCAAAATCAATAAATTGTTTGGTCCCCATGCATCCACTGTTACTTTAGAAAGTGATGGTAAAACCTTCGAAACTGCATTGGAATACGCGTTCCCGATTGGTTTAGATAATTCGATAATTTCATTGCCCCATTAATGGAGAGGATCACTATGGATGATGAAGTAGTAAGTTATTTTACTGAGGAAGATAAGGCAAAGGTTCTGGAAGAATGGAAAACCCAGCCGATGCGCCAGCCTAAAATTGCGAAAGTTTCTGTACATATGGGTGTGGGAGCCAGTGGAGATAAACTCGAAAAAGCAGTGAACGTCTTAGAGGGCTTAACTAAACAAAAACCTGTAAGACTGTTGGCCAAAAAAACAATCCGTGATTTTGGGATCAAGAAACGAGAACCCATTACGGTAAAAGTCACCTTACGCGGAACTAAAGCGATAGAATTTCTGAAACGGGCGCTAACAGTTGTTGACAATAAAATCAAATATTCTAGCCTAGATCAATATGGAAATTTTGCTTTTGGGATAAAAGAACATATTGAAATGCCTGAAACGGCGTATGACCCAACGTTGGGTATATTTGGTCTGGATGTTTGTGTGAATATGGAACTCCCCGGTCATTCCATTTCAAGAAGGCGAAAATATAAGCATAAAATTCCGCAAACTCAAAGGTTAAAGAAACTTGATGCTATGGTTTTTCTAAAGACCCAATTAGGTGTAGATATTGTGAAAGAGTATGTAGTATCCTATTATTAATTAAAAATCATAAAATAAGTAAAATAAAACCGAAAAAGTTAATTAAATTCAAGAAAAAAAGAAAAATAAAAAAATGGTTTCGAATTTAAAACCGAAGAAATCTTCTGAAAACATTAAAATGGATGAAAAAAATGGTTAGAGCAAAATTTGGAAAAGGTAGTCGCACATGCACTCGATGTGGTACACATCGCGCGATTATCCGGAGATATGGTCTTATGGTTTGCCGTCGATGTTTCCGAGAGATTGCCGTAAAATTAGGATTTAAAAAATATTCATAAAAAAAGGTTTTAGTTATGGTTTTACTTGATCCACTTGCTGACTGTCTTTCAAATATGGTAAATCACGAACGAATTGGGAAGACAGAGGTGATTGTCGAACCCGCCTCAAAATTAATTGCGGAAACTTTACGAATTATGCAAAAAGCCGGCTATATTGGTGAATTTGAATATATTGATGATGGGCGGGCCGGAAAATTTCGGATCCAATTAATAGGGCGTATTAACGCTACTGGGGTTATTAAACCGCGCTATCCTGTTCGCTATCGGAATTTTGAGAAATTTGAAAAGCGATTTCTCCCAGCTCGTGATTTTGGTTTATTAATTGTGAGTACAGCACAAGGAATGATGTCTCATAAAGAGGCTTTAAATCTGAATACTGGTGGTCGATTAATAGCTTATGTGTATTAGGTGATTTATAAATGTCAGAATTTGGGCTCGTTCAAACTTCACTCGCAATTCCTACGGACCTGAAAGTGTCTATTGAAAATAAAGTAGTCACCATTTCGGGATCCAATGGAACTTTAAAGCGCGATTTCAGTTTTGCACGCACTATTTCCCTAGAAAAGCGGGATAATGATATTATTATTTCTACAATTCATCCTCGCAAAAAGGAAAAATCCCTATTAAACACTTTAAAGTCTCACATTGCGAATTTAATGAAAGGCGCGCAAAATAATTACATTTATAAAATGAAAATAGTGTTTGCACATTTCCCTTTGAATGTCTCCATTTCAAAAGAGGGGGATAAAGTACTTATTGACAATTTTCTTGGAGAACGGAGCAAACGGGTAGCAAAAATTGAAGGTGAAAAAACAAAGGTTACTGTTGAGGGCGACGATGTCATCATTCAATCTCCTTATATTGAGGATGTTGGCCAAACTGCTGCTAATATCCGCCATGCCACTAGAATTAAACGGAAAGATCCTAGAGTCTTTCAAGATGGAATTTACGTATTTCAAAAGGCTTATGGAGACGAAGAGTTCTGGAAATTGAAAGTCTAACTTGATTGGAAGTGAAAATAATGGGTGATTTAACACGTTTATTACGGTTACGGGCAAAATTGAAGAGTCATGCCCCTAAATTCATTCGTAATGAAAGTTGGCGGTTAAAAAGAGTAAAACCTTCTTGGCGCAGAGCAAGGGGTCTAGATAATAAGGTCCGAAAGAAAATACGAGGGAGAATTGCCAGCCCTAATGTTGGTTATCGGGCTCCTAGACAGGTGCGTTATTTACATGCCTCCGGCTTTCAAGAAGTGGTTGTGCATAACTTGACTGAACTGGAAAAAGTTAATCCGCGCAAACAAATTATTAAAATTGCTCATGCCATTGGGCGGAAAAAGAGAGTTTCCCTTCAAGATCGTGCAGATGAATTAAACATCCTTATTCTTAATCGCACTCGGATTTTACTTCCAGGTGAGGAACTGCTCCTGGAAGAAGGCCGTGGGTTTGAGAGAGAAGAAGGTGCTGCCAAAGAAGAGGATGAAGAAGAAATGAGTGAGAAAGAAGAATCTTCGGAGGATCTGGATTCATCTGAAACAGATAAAGAATCTGAAGAATAAGTTAACTGAGAGGATATAAATGAATTTACGAGCGCAAAGGCGAATTGCAGCAGAAATTCTTAAAGTCGGGCAAAATTGTGTCAAAATCGATCCTGAACGAGAGGATGATATTTCAATGGCTATTACACGTGCAGATATAAAAACCCTTATTCATGAAAAAGCCATAACCGCGCGATATGATCACGGTGTTAGTCGCGCTCGTGCACGGCTTATTCATGAAAAAAAGAAAAGGGGCAAGAGAAAAGGTCCCGGCTCACGGAAAGGTCCAGCAACAACGCATCATCCGAAGAAAGCAGGATGGATTAACCGAATTCGACCACAACGAAGGTTCCTACGACGATTACGCGCTAGACGAGTTATTATTCCGACTAATTACCGAAAACTCTATAGATGGGCTAGTGGTGGCATGTTCCGGACGGTTGCGCATCTCGACTTTTTTATAAAAGATAAAAAATTAACTAGGCGGTAAAAAAATGGCTCGCGGTCCTCGTTATCATGTGTTATTTCGGAGAAGACGCAATGGAAGAACCAATTATTACAAGCGAAGGCGTCTTATCGTTTCAAATCGTTTGCGGATATGTGTGCGAACTTCTAATAAACACATCAGAATTCAAATGATTAAAGCTGAACTTATTGGTGATAAAATTCTCAGTTCCACCTATTCTTCGGAACTCACCAGAAACTTCAAGTGGCGCGGTGGAAGTCGGAATTTATCCGCAGCTTATCTTACAGGTTTTCTTGCTGGAAAAAAGGCCCTGCAAAACGATATTTCAGAAGGCGTTTTGGATATTGGGGTTTCTAAGGCAGTTCATGGAAATCGCCTTTTCGCGGTGTTGAAAGGCCTCGTAGACGCGGGTTTAGAAATTTCTCATGACGAATCAGTATTCCCCCCAGAGGAACGTATTCGGGGGGAACATGTAGCCAATTATGCTAATTATCTTGAAGAGCAGGGAACCCGTAAACCGCCCCAACAATTCAATCTGTATAAAAAACGAGGGCTCAAACCACAGGAGTTACCAGCTCACTTTGAAGAAGTAAAAGCAGTCATTATACAAAAATTTGAATAAAAAGTGATAGATATGACATATGAAAAATCACTGGATGATTGGGTCCCTAGAACAAGAATCGGAAAGATGGTGAAAGAGGGATATATAACTTCCATCGAAGAAATATTCCAATCATGCTTAACCATTAGAGAACCGGAGATTGTAGATTTACTGCTGCCTAATTTACAGGAAGAAGTTCTCGCCATTAACCTCGTGCAAAAACAAACTGATGCCGGAGAAAAATCGAGGTTTCGAGCGACCGTTGCTATCGGTAATAAGGATGGGTATATTGGACTAGGAGAAGGAAAATCTGCGGAGATTGGCCCTGCCATTCGGGTGGCAATTATTCACGCAAAACTAGCAATAATCCCCGTACGACGCGGCTGCGGATCATGGGAGTGCACGTGTCATGAACCCCATTCATTACCTTATACCGTAAAAGGAAAAGCTGGTAGCATCCGGATTTCTTTAAAACCGGCTCCTCGAGGTGCCGGGTTAGTTTCTGCAAAAACGCCGCGGGTTGTCCTAGATCTTGCGGGCATTAAAGATGTCTGGTCCGTGGCAAAGGGGCATACCCGCTCTACGACTAATTTCGCTAAAGCAACCTATGACGCCTTACGTAATACTTATAAAATGATTTCTCCCCACTTTGATTGGGAACGTACCTCTTAATTTTCTTCTTTCCTTTTAAGTTTTATTTGTTAAGTTGCTCATCTTTGTTGTCTACATTTATTGCTCATCTTATAATAACCCGTCCCCTCTTTCATAGGCTCTTCTTTCTGCTCTTGTTATTTATAACGGTATTTTTACAACCAAAAAGTTCTTTAAGAATAATAATTTTACCATTGGATATCAAACTTAAAAAGGAATAAACTTAGTGCCAGAAACGTTATTATAGGAGTGTATTTAAATGAGTCTGCGTCCCGGTGGTGTAACTGGAATCGCCGTTCTCTTCTTAATCGCTGCAGCTATTTTTCTTGTACTCGGCGTTATTTGCGCCTTTGCAACAGCCACGGCAATGCTTTTCTGGTTTAATAATATTCACGGTCTCATTGCAGGATCGTTTATTGGTCCTTTCTATGTCGATCATCTCATGGACAATCTATTAAACCCTACTACCTGGGTCATTGCAGGGGTTATTTTCATCGGTATCGGCGCTGCTGACATTCTTACTTTCTTGGGATTGCTGAAATTAAAGAAATGGGGCTATTGGCTGTGCATTATTATCTCTATTCCGCTGATTATAGTGATCGTCGGCATAATCTTTATTTGGTACCTGCGTAAAGATGAAGTGAAAGCTGCTTTTGATATTAAATAAGAGGAGAACGATATAACTTCAACCCTTTTTTTTATTTTTTTTGCATTAACAAATAGCTTTTTTCCATCTTCAAAGTGTAAAACGAATAGAATAGAAAGAAGAAACGCAAATTAAATAGATATAAAAAGAGAGGAGACTATTCAAACCATTAATTTAATTAAGGTTTCGATTTCTTTATCTTTTCGAAAGCCTAATTCGCCCTGATCGTGGACTGATCGTTTAATGGTCCGTTTAAATCCTCCCTTAGGAGGGGTAAGGCGAAAGACGGGTTTAATTTTATCAAAATCAGTCAAGTTCACTTCTAGAGTGGCCAGTGCTTGGGCAAAATCATCAATAGTCTCGTATTTTGTATATTTCTTCACCAGCGCATCAGTCAATTTAATGTTTCCTCTAAGGCGCCCACGTTTTTTAAGCAGCAAGGCAATGGTTTCAGCCCCCAGTTCGCCCCACGAAATATAATCCTTAGCTTTTTGAAGCATACCTCGATAGCTCTCCCGGTCGTCAATGAAAACTAGGTGATTTTTCTTATGAAGTCTCAAAAATTGCATGGTCTCTTTGATATTTTTTCGAACTCCTACACTACCTCTTATTCGAATAACGGCTAATCGTTTTGTTGGTGCCTCTGCACGTTTTTCTTCCACGGCTTTTGATGCCATATAATCCACTTGCTTTGGTGCTGTTTTGTGTATCGATAGGGAAGGAATAAACCCTCATAAATTTTTCTAATCATGCTTTCGAGCAGATAAATAAATTTAAATGTTATCTCTCATTTTCAAGATCAACTTTTATTTCCCCTTATAATCATTTCTTAAGATTAAAAGCAACTTTGATATCTAACTTTGAAAATAAAAGCGAAGATATTTAATAAAAAGGATCGATAATATGCCTACTTCAAAACATAAGTCAAGAAGGTTTAGAGGTTCTCGCACTTGTGGATTCGGCAGAGTGGGTCAACATCGGAAAGCGGGTAAACATGGTGGTAAAGGAAATGCCGGGTTACACAAATATGGCTGGAGCTATACTCTGAGACATAATCCTACCTATTTTGGAAAACATGGATTTAATAGACCTCCACGCATGGTCCTTGAACAGCGACCCCTCAATCTCAATCAGATAGAGAGCATGCTTGATAAACTTTTAGCTAAAAAGGTTGCCACAGAAGAAGGAAAAAAGATTACGGTCAATCTTACCGAAATTGGAATTACCAAGGTTCTGGGCAGTGGAAAACTTTCTCGTCCACTAACTATTACCGCCCCCAGTTTCAGTAAAACAGCGATTGAAAAAATCGAAGCAGCCGGCGGTGCTGCCATAGTTCCTAGTGCATAAGAGGCGACGTAAAACTAATGACCAGCCGATTCTTGCGCGTCTTTTCTCCATTTGTGAAAATCATGCCGGAGGTTAAACCCCCCGAGCGTGAGGTCTCTTTTAAGGAGAAATTTGCCTGGACGGCTATTGTTTTAATTATTTACTTAATTATGAGCAATATCCCCCTTGCAGGGGTTCCGCGTGGGGAAGGAACCGATTATTTCTTTTGGTGGCGCGTCCTCCTCGCCAGTCAGCGCGGTACTCTCGCCGAACTGGGCATTGGGCCCATTGTGACTGCAGGACTTATCATGCAACTCCTGGCAGGCTCCCAAATTATTAAAGTGGATTTTTCAGACCCCCAAGATCGTAGCCTGTTCACGGGCGTTCAAAAAGTACTGGCTGTAATTATGACTGTTATTCAGATTGTCGCCTACTTAGCCGCTGGTGCCTATGGAACTCTCGGTTTCGGTCAACAACTGGCCATTTTTGGCCAACTCTTTATTGCAGGAATTGTCATTATTCTCTTAGATGAACTGCTCCAGAAGGGATGGGGACTCGGATCCGGGGTAAGCCTCTTTATTGCCTCAGGTGTTGCCATGCAAATCATCTGGCTCTGCTTTTCACCCTTCGGCGCAGAAGATGGCTTAATGATTGGCATTGTTATTGCGTTTTTCCAAATCATCACCGGATGGGGAAAGACACGGTCCTTTCAAATAACTGTAGGACCAGATCCGGGTGTTGATCGTTATTTTACGGGCGTAAATAATTTCGGCTCAATATGGGACCGCCGCCCGGTCGTTCTCGAAACGGGCGGCACTCTGCCTGACATTAACCCGAATCTTCCCACTCTTATCGGCTTAATGACTACTATTATCATCGTTGTAATTGTCATTTTCTTGGAAACTGTCCGCGTGGAAATTCCCTTACAATATGCCCGCTACCGGGGCTTTAAAGGGAAGTATCCGATCAAGTTGCTGTACGTCTCAAATATCCCAGTAATTCTGGTACAAGCCCTCTATGCTAATGCCCTCTTTTTTGGGCAATTACTCTATAATGCGTTTCCAACTAATCCATTCGTTCTTTTCTTCGCCAAGTTTACACCAATGGACCCTGGGGGAGGCGCAAGTGGGTGGCTCCAGCCGTCCCCTGGTTGTGTACTGTACTACCTCACGCCTCCTCGATCAATCCAAACCCTCCTTCAGGATCCTCTCCACGCCTTTATTTATATGATTATCCTCGTACTCCTATGTATTTGGTTCAGTAAGGTTTGGGTCGATGTGTCAGGTATCGCTCCGCGGGATATCTCGCACCAAATCCTCCAAGCGGGTCTAATGGTCCCTGGATTTCGTCCGACGCCCCGAGTACTCGAACGCATCCTGGAGCGCTATATCCCGACGGTGACCACTATTGGAGCGATTGCGGTGGGCATCCTTGCCTCATTAGCGGATTTCATGGGGGCCCTAGGCACCGGGATGGGGATTTTGCTGACTGTAGGCATTATCTACCAATATTATCAGATTATTGCGCAAGAACAGATGGCATCTATGAACCCTGCTATACGCGGCTTACTTGGACTTGAGTAGCACGGATAAAGGATCAAAAGAAGACCCAGAATTGAGCCCATCCCTATCCCTAATCATACTCCGCAGTATAACTAGATTTTTAAAAAAAATGTATTAAAACCCAATTTTTTGTTAAGGGATCAAGCTAGGGATTCTAAGAAAATTTTTTATAGCGAAGAAAGATCGAATAAATTAAATTGCCGATAATAAGTGAAAAAATTAGAAAAGAATGCCAGCAAAAAAAAGGATGATGAAGAAAAATGCCAGCGCGACGGTATAGATCACGAAGTAAAAAGCAGAAGAACATTATAACACCAGGAAAGATTTCAAAAATTCATTATAGTAGCCCTCGAACCAGCCCGAAGATATGTGCAGGTTGTGGTGGTCCTATAAATTCTATTGCGCGAGTACGTGGCCTTGCCTTTCATAGATTGAGCAAACTGAAGCGGCGCCCCAATCGTATGTATGGAGGCTTCTATTGTCCCTCCTGCTTAGATAAAAAAATAAAAACAGCGGTTAGAAAATTTTCTGAAGAACCAAAAGAATAGGGTTTGCTCAGTTTTTCATAAAAGGTTTGAATCATGATTATCACAATTTCAGGATTCCATGGCACGGGTAAGACCAGCGTCGCGAAAGCAATTGCCAAAGAATTTAAACTACGGTACATTTCCGCAGGCACCTTATTTCGTCAAATGGCAAAAGATCATGAAATGACATTGACAGAGTTCAGTCAATATGTAACCGAAAATCCAGAAATAGATCGGGAAATTGATGGCAAAAATTTGGAAGAATCTAAAAAGGGAAATGTAGTTCTCGAAGGCTTGCTGGTGGCATGGATAACGAAAGAGATTCAGGGCATTAATATTCTGCTCATTGCAGATGAACCAGTTCGGATTGAGCGTATTTCACGCCGTGAAAATCGCCCGTATGAGGAAGTCAAAATCGAGACTTTAACTCGTGAAAAAATTGAAATTGACAGATTTAAGAATCTATATGGCATTGATTTAAATGATTACGCGATATATGATATCGTACTCAACACTAAATTATGGACTGAAAAAGCGGTAATTCGCATTGTCACGATGTTGATAAACGAACACCTGAAGTCCATTCAAAAAACGGATTAATTCAAAGTTAAATGTTAGGAGATGTGAAAATATGCCAGCAATGGAAATTGGAAGGATTTGTGTCAAGACCGCAGGACGCGAAGCGGGTCACAAATGTGTGATTGTTGATATGATAGATAAGAATTTCGTATTAATTACCGGTCCGAAAAGTATTAATAAACTTAAGCGCAGGCGTGCAAATATTAAGCAGTTGGAACCGACTAACGAAAAGATCGAAATCGAAAAAGGTGCAGATGACAAAAAGGTTGAACAACAAATCGATTCTGCAGGAAAACGGGAATTTATTCAAGAATCCCTTAAAATTAAATAATCTTTTTTATTTTTACAGGTAGATTTTTTAAATGGATCAATCCCAAGCTACCCTACCATGCGATAAAGTTCGTGAGATTCTTATTAAATCTGAAGACACCACGAATCCGCAATTCGGTCTAAATCCAAATCAACGTCCTATCGAAGAACTTTTCAATTATGGTATTGTTAATCTCAATAAACCTGCAGGTCCCACCTCCCATGAAATAACCGCTTGGGTAAAAAAAATATTACATATTGACAAAGCAGGGCATTCCGGCACCCTAGACCCCGGGGTAACGGGTATTTTACCAGTGGCGTTAGGTCGTGCTACCAAAATCCTGAATTCCCTTCTTACCGCAGGGAAAGAATATGTTTGCATCATGCATCTTCACAATTCTGCCACGAAAGACCAAGTTCTTACCACTATCAAAGAATTTATTGGACCCATCTACCAGAAGCCGCCTGTCCGCTCTTCGGTTAAACGCCAATTGCGAATTCGCCATATCTACTATCTAAACGTGCTAGAATACCTTGATAACGACATTTTATTCCAAGTCGGTTGCGAAGCGGGCACGTATATCCGAAAACTGTGTTATGATATTGGGGAAGCCGTCGGGTCAGGCGCCCACATGCGAGAACTCCGCCGGACGCGGGTCGCGACTTTTCGCGAGGATGAAACCCATGTCAGTCTCCATGATTTGCTCGATGCCTATACTTTCTGGCAAGAGCAAGGAGAACAGAAATATTTACGTAAATGTATTCAACCCATTGAATTTGCCATGCGCCAATTCCCCAAAATTTATGTGCGCGATTCAGCCATCGATGCGATCTGCCATGGCGCTAGTTTAACAGCCCCTGGGATCCTGAAAGTGAGTACGGGCATTCAACCCAAGACGGAAGTCGCCATTCTCTCCTTGAAAGAGGAACTGATTGCTACGGGCGTGTCCCTCTCGACCAGTAACCAAATAATTGAAGCCGACCACGGGATTATTGTCCGCGTTGATGCCGTCCTCATGAAGCCCGATACCTATCCGCCGTGGTGGAGCTATAAAAAGAATCGCGAAAAAAAACCTGAACCCTCCGGCGCCAGCCATGACTGAACATTACTATACGGAACTGCCCTCTTCTGATATTGAAATTTTTACCATTTCCCCGTTCATTCGGACTCGAAAGTATCAATTCAAAACTTGTACTGGCGTGTTCTCGTATAAAAAGGTGGATAGAGGCACCAGTCTTCTCTTCAAATATATGCAGATTCCTGATAACGCCGCCCGGGTCCTTGATATGGGCACCGGATATGGTATTATCGGCATTGTGGTGGCTAGCGAATTCCCTCAGGTGAAGGTAACCATGATTGATATCAACCAACGCGCAGTGTGGATGGCACGAGAAAACTTAAAGCTCAACCATATTTCAAACGCAAAAGTCTATTGGGGGGATTTCTACGCGCCTATTAAAAAAGAACTCGAACAATTCGACATTATTTTGACTAATCCGCCGCTCGCTATAGGACATAAACCCATCTTACATTTTATCGCCGAGACCCTAAACTATCTCACCTTGCAGGGGTTTCTCTATCTCGTTGTTCGCACCCGACAAGGCGCCCAAAAAATATCTGCCCAGATGAAGGCCATCTTTGACAATGTTGAACTCCTTAGCATTCAGGGCGGCTATCGCCTCTTCCGATCGCAAAAAAATTCACCATCAAAAAATATAAAATAGTATAACTCTTACAATGTTTAAAAAAAAATATTTAGCTCCCAAAAGAAAAGTAAGCCGAGATAGCCAAGTGGTACGGCGCAGGCCTGGAGAGCCTGTGCGAGACTTCTCGCTCGAGGGTTCGAATCCCTCTCTCGGCGTGTTATTCATATTCTTTTTAAAGTATCTTTGGGATTTTTCAGTAAAATCGAGTATGCGTCCCAATTATATCCATTCCTAAATAATTCAACCCAAATTCCCTTTTCCCTACTTAAATTTTTCCACAATCTTTATAGGTTTTTTACTTGTATTGATTTCATCAAAAAATTTTAAAGGATAAAAAATTTTTAAGAAGTGAAATCATTTCCTTTCAGGGATAATTATGGTGCAAAAAGCGAGAATCCGATTAGCCTCTACAAACCCCACGAAATTACAGGAAATTTGCGATCAAGTCAAGCGAATAGTTGAACGGACGGGGGTGCATATTTCAGGACCAGTTCCGCTCCCGACGAAACATTTGCGCGTGCCTACCCGCATGTCACCCTGTGGCGAAGGGACTAAAACCTGGGATCATTACGAAATGCGCATCCATAAACGGCTCATCGATATCGACGCGGATGAACGGACGATGCGGCAAGTCATGCGCATTCGCGTCCCGGATGACGTGTATATCGAAATCGAATTAAAATAGACGCAATTCATACTTCTTTTAATTTTCTCTTAATAAATGCTGCTTTAATGCAGCGCATTCGATGTTTTTCGTTGTAGAATTATTTACCTAAATTCCCCACTCTAGCCTGCTTGGTTTGCTGGCTGCATTAGGTTGGGGGCTTATAATGCTCCAATAGAAAAATTATTTCTATCTATGATTTCAATTTCTTTGAGGTTCGAATTGCAACTAGGACATTTTCCTTTAATTTTTACCCATTCCAGAAGATGTTCTCTATGTGCCATATTATGACATAGGGGGCATGTTCTTAGTTCTTCAAATTCATTGATTGATAAATGACATACACCACAAATACCCACAATTTTCTTACTATTGATATAAACAAAAGACTGCTCTGCTTGTTCATGAGAGGAGTAAGAGGAATGGTCACCTTCAATTGGACTTTTCTCAAGTCCTGATTTGCAAGGTTCATCTAAAGAAAAGCATTGACAATTCCCACATAATTTTACATTTTTTAGTCCATTTTGCAAAATTGTTCTTTTCAGTTTCTTGTCAATTAAATAATAATCTGAATTTAAATATCCCAGCAAGGTAAATTCAATATCCTGAATGGTTCGTATTATACAATCCTTATGCCAAAGGCCATTAGAGAAAATATAAGTGGGAATAAAATAGAAAATCATACTATGCAGAATTTCACACGCAACCCTGCGTACCTCAGGATTTCGATCTATTAGGCAATATATAATTCTGTGCATATATGAAGTTGCATCAAAATTTTCACCAAATTTAATTTTTTCCCACGAATTCAAGATTTCTAATAAACTTTTTTTCCGTATTTTAGCCCGTGGGTCTCGTAATTTCACAAGAATCGGAGGGCCCTTCAAAAGGGGATCAACAAAACCTAAACAGACATAAAAAAGCCCATATTTTCGAATTTTTAAGAGTAAATAAATGTTTAAAGGAAAAAAAACTATCGTAAATCCCAGTGGAAATGGAAATAAATACCATCTTTGTTGAATTATATACATTATAATCGCCCATAGAAAATAACCAATTAATATTGAACAAATTATTTGATAAGAAACAAAAACTAAAACTGGATGTTGTACCTTATCCGCATTGCTAGTTATTTTTATCTCATTTCTTTTAATTCCATTAATAATTTGATAGGGCATGCTATTCACTCTCGTTCACTAACAAAATAGGAGTTGATTCAAAATAAACTCAGTCCATATGTTTCATATGTATTAAAATAAGCAAACCAAAAATAGAGAATTCGGTCCTTTTATTATGAATGAGCATTAATTACATTTGTATCCAATGATATGTTCATAGTTTTCCGCGCATCCAATTGACGATTTCGATAGCATCTTTCATCTCTTTAAAAGTCGGGTGATTAGTCCATACACCTTTCGTTTCCTTCATAATTTTTTCCCAATCCATATCCAATTTTTCCGCGACAATTCTTCCATTCTCATATGAAATTTCCAATATATCACCTACTGCAAGCTTCGTCTTTTTACGAATATCTTCTGGAATAGTAATTTGGTGCCTTCGGTCGACTTTCGTTTTTTTTCCCCAGTTTGAAAATTCGAAGCGATTTTTTCGTCGATACTTTTTCTTAAAAGGTCTTCATAAATGTTTTTGCGGATTTTCCTCCTAGGAGAACCGTGAATTTACTATGTAACATTAAATTTACAAATTCTCTAGGGTGCTGCGAGAGCATAACAGATTCTGAAACCATAATCCTTAAATATAGGATAGCCTCACTTATATCTATGGCATTTACAGTAGATACAGCCTAGCTAGATTTACTTCCTAGAAAAGAAATTGTAGATTTTAAAGAAAGACCTACGTGTTCTGCTTGTGAAACGCCCATGATTATTTGTTCCCATAGTACTCCTTCAAAAGTGATTGGATTTGGAGGGATTTATTATACCGAGTATGTAGAATATACCTGCGGCGCCAGAGATTGCGTCTACTTTTTTTTATAAATTTACACGCTTTTGAATGAAAATTTTCGCCTAATTTATATATAATCGTTCATTAGTAATGAACACTAATTTTCATTAGTAATGAACAGATTTAAATAAATTAAATTTTGATAAAATATGATATTAAAAGAAACTTTGAGACAAGTAGTCAAATCTCAGAAATCAGAATTGCTTAGGTTTGAATACGGGGTAGAGAGAGAAAATTTAAATGAAATAGACTTAAAACTTTCGTTTGCAATAGTGTTATCTGGGATTAGAAGGTGCGGCAAAAGCACTTTATTACACCAATTAATTAAAAAAACAACTAATTATTGTTATTTTAATTTTGAAGATACAAGACTTATCAACTTTGAACCTGAAGATTTTGAGAAACTTAACGACATTTTTATGGAAGACAATCAAGAGTGTGAATACTATTTTTTTGATGAAATACAAAATGCCCCAAAATGGGAAATTTTTGTACGAGCTATGCTTGATAAGCAAAAAAAATTTATAATTACAGGCTCGAATGCATCGCTACTTAGTAAAGAATTAGGGACACGCCTTACGGGTAGGCACTTGAGATACGAGCTTTTTCCATTTTCATTCAAAGAAATGTTGGTATTTACTAATAAGAAACCTTGCATAGAATCATTTGAGGAATATCTGAACAAAGGGGGCTTCCCCGATTATCTTAAATTTAATAAATCTGAAATACTTCAAGAATTATTGAATGATATAATTGCACGAGATATTATTGTTAGACATCGGCTTAGAGAAGCAAAAACAGTAAAGGACATGGCATTGTATTTATTGACCAATGTTGGAAAAGAATTTTCCTATAATGGTTTAAAGACCCTTTTCAATTTAGGGTCAACTAATAGTGCACTATCTTTTGTTTCTTATTTTGAAGACAGCTATCTCTTATTTACTATTCCAAAGTTTGATTATTCGCTTAAAAAGCAATTAGTCAATCCAAAAAAAGTTTATGCAATTGATAATGGCCTGTCGAATGTCAATTCAGCCTCATTTTCTTTAGATAAAGGCAGAATGCTTGAAAATATTGTATTCTTGCATTTGAGAAGAAAATATAAGGAAATTTTTTACTTTAAAGAAAAAAATGAATGCGATTTTCTACTGAAAGAAAAAAACCAGATAATATCTGCCATCCAAGTCTGTTATGAACTGCACGAAGATAATAAGAAGCGAGAAATTGATGGCATAATAGAACCTATTACTAAATTTGACTTAAAAGATGGATTAATATTGACTTATAATCAAGAAGATGACTTTAATATCGCCGGCAAAAAAATACTTGTTAAACCTGTATGGAAATGGTTGCAGGTTTCCCCTTAATCATTGTCTTATTTTACTAGATACCTGAATATAAAATTACAACAACTCGTATTAATCCAAACGAATTTTTAAAAAGAAATGAATGGGAAAAAGGAAAAACAATAAAAAATGTTACAGCGAAGCGACCTAACTGCGGAAATTCGGAGAACAACTCAATGACCATGGGGCGTAATGGCTTGAAGCGGACCATCCCACCTTCGCCCTGCTTGAGGAAATCGGGCTTCTCTTGAACGACCTGACCTGTTCGCGGATCTGTTTTACTGATGATTTCAGCGAATTGGCAGGCTACCTGTGCTGTATGCGCATGAATAATGGGGGAATAGCCGCTGGGGGCTCCCGAATGTCACGGTGATCTTCCGGGATGGTCCGAACTGGAGCATCCCGCTCCACTCGGCGGAGCCCCTTTGGATCGACATCACCAGTGACGAGCCGTATATGACGCTGGAGTTGAACTACACCATTGATGGGCAGTGGAGGGAGTTTACCATCGCTCCCCAAAGTACCCAACATTACTATTACGAGATCGAGTTTGATGTAGAGGGAGAGGTCACCTATCAGGTTAATATTGAATACAATGGGGTCGTGGTGTGCGCGGATACGATCACCGTAGCAGGGGTGCCAGGTATTCCCTTCGGGACGTGGTGGCTTCTTGGGTGCTTAATATTAATAATAGGGTATAAAAAAAAAAGGAGATCTAAATAGAAATAAAAAAAAATTTGATTATTCTTTCTTTTTCACTTCTTTCACGATGCCAACAGCCACCGTGCGGCCCAGTGCGAAGTACCCTAGGCAGTCTGGGATACTATATCGCGTACCGCAAAGCGACCTAACTGCGGAAATTCGGAGAACAACTCAATGACCATGGGGCGTAATGGCTTGAAGCGGACCATCCCACCTTCGCCCTGCTTGAGGAAATCGGGCTTCTCTTGAACGACCTGACCTGTTCGCGGATCTGTTTTACTGATGATTTCAGCGAATTGGCAGGCTACCTGTGCTGTATGCGCATGAATAACGGGGGAATAGCCGACGGCAATGGCGGTTGGGTGGTAGATGACAATGACTTGGCCAACGAATTCGTCTACGACAGTCGGGGGATTATCCACCTTCCCGGCAACGTCGCCACGTTTGATATCTTTCACTGAAAGCCCTCGAAGGTTAAAGCCGATGTTATCACCAGGCACTGCTTGTGGGATCTGCTCATGGTGCATATATTGTGATACGTACATCATGCACGAATCATCTCAATTGATCGGCATTCGCTCTGGACGCCGCCAGGCATGAAGATGAGTTTGTCGCCAACCTTCAGTATGCCGGTTTCGACACGACCGACGGGAACGGTGCCGACTCCAGTGATTTTGTAGACATCCTGGACTGGGATGCGGAGGGGTTTATCGGTGGGCTTGGGAGGGAGTTCAAAGGCATCTAGGGCCTCGATTAAGGTGGGACCCTTATACCAGGGCATTTTGTCGGATTTAGCCACCAAATTATCCCCTGTCCAGGCAGAGACAGGGACGAAATTGATTTTATCTGCGGGGTAGCCTACGATTTTCAAGAGGTCTTTCATTTCATTTTTGACTTCATTGTAGCGCGCTTCTTTCCAGCTGTGGGTGTCCATTTTATTGATAGCCACGACGAGTTGGTTAATACCGAGGGTTCGGGAGAGGAAGGCGTGTTCACGGGTTTGGCCGCTGGCGGAGATACCACCTTCAAATTCTCCTTCTCGGGAGGAGACAACCAGGATGGCAGCATCAGCTTGTGAACTTCCGGTGATCATGTTTTTGACGAAATCCCGATGACCCGGCGCATCGATCAGGGTGTAATAGTACCGTTTCGTATCGAAGCGGCGGAAAGCTAAGTCGATAGTAATTCCACGTTCTCGTTCTTCCTTGAGGCGGTCGAAGATGAAAGCAAATTTGAAAGAGGCATCTTTCATTTGCTTGGCGGTTTCTTCCATATCCCGCATTTCTCGTTCCGAGATACCACCCGTTTTAAAGAGGAGATGACCCATCATCGTGCTTTTACCATGATCGACGTGACCGATGATGATCAAGTTCAGATGCGGCTTCTTTTCTTCTTTGCCCGCTGTGGCTGCTGGCTTCTTTTCTTTGCTCATTTTTCAAATCCTCCATATTTTTGTTTGGATACTAACTAGATTTTAAAATAACACTCAATTTTTAATTTCTTCAATGGTTTTGGTCGGCTATTACGGCAGTTGCCAAATCGAACTTTTTGGGGTAATAACCGGAACCATCCAAGAGATTAGTTAAGTAGTATTTAAAATCGTTTTTAGATTTTTTGGATAGGATTAAAACCTTATAGTTGAATCAAGAAAAAGCAATAGTGGTATATAAATTTTCTTTTATTGGGGGTTTTCACATCCAAGGCAAGGAGTCTTTAAGGGAGTGAGTTTTAAAAGGAGAGGAAGGGGGAGAATAGGAAAGGAATTGAGGGGAGAAAGATTCTTAGCGCGCGGAGGCAGCGATGCGCTCTTTTTCCTCTTTGCGTCTAACTGCGGCGCTTTTATTATCATTTGCGGCAGCTAAAATTAACTCATTGGAAATGAGTTCCTCAATCGTTTGGATCTTATTGAAGCTACTTCGCCAACAGGTTTCGACGATATATTTCAGCGAGAGATCTACTCGGCGTTGGGGAGCGATATCGACGCTCTGTTGGTAAGCGATTCCCCCGTAGCTAATGCGGGTAGTTTCTTCGCGCGGTGCGCAATTTTCAACGGCATTAACGAGCACCTGAATGGGATTCTTATTCATTTTCAAGAAAATGATTTTAAAGACGTTATTCACCAATTTAATGGTGCGTAATTTTTTACCCGCCAAGCGCCCACTCTGGCGTCCGCCCGCTTTTTTCCGGGTAGTACCAGGGGCCATTAAGCGGTTAACAAAGCGCTCAATAATATTCACTTGTGATTTACGGAACCGTCTATGCTCATGCCGCCCATGCGTATGGCAAGTGATATTGGGATTGAGGGTAACATAATTTCGTAGCCCGGCATCTTTGACCTTCACTTCGGTGATGTCCCATTCATTGAAGACTTTAATTTCTGCCATGCCATCATTCGCCTTTTTCATGATAGAATTCTTATGAGAAAAATTGTATGTTTCTACCTAGATTGGATTAATAAAAATTTTGTGGAATCCCTCCCGTAAATATCCGGATATTATTTTCTTTTAAGAAGCAGGCGGCGATTTTTGTATTAAGATGAACTGATTCACCTAAGTAAGTCTAATGAGGCGAAAAGTCAGATGCAAATGTTAAATAAGGGAAAAGTATATGATCGAATTCTGGCAAAAATGATTCAGAAGATGAGTTGCGGAAGCGTGATGCTACTAAATAATGATGGCTTAAAAATTTCAGAGCAAACATGTGGCTTCACCGATTCAGATGGCATTTGGGGTTCTGCCAACAGCTTATTATCGGCGGGAGAACGGGCGCTCTCCGAATTGTGTCAAAGTAAAAATCAATTTATTAATCAAATTTTTGAATCCGAGACCTTTTTTCTCTCGGTAGGGCGAGTTAACGATGATATCAGCTATGCCATTCTCTCCTCCAAAGTGAACAAAATTTCCATGGGCATGTTGCGGTTGATTGCGCAGAATCTGAAAGATCAAGTGAAAGTGGTTGATGGCGCTTCAGCATCTCCCTAAGACCTGAAGAAAGAATTTTTTGAATTCGTGTCCGACATCGCGGACAGGCTAGATCAGCGGGGGCAACCCCAGCCCCACAATTCAGACAGCTGGTCCAAGGCGATAACTCTTTTAAAATATTTCAGATCAAATGTTTATTATTCTTTGCGAAAATGCACGCCATTTTTTATTGAGACCAGTCTTTTCTTATTTCATTTTCAAATGTTACGCCATCAATATCCCAATCCCATGTTCCTGAAGCATCTTCAACTAAGGACCCACTAACCTTTTTAATTACAATCTTATCATCTTCATAAGTTATGCTAACCTTATCTCCAATGTGTATCCCTTCTTTTTCTCGTATGTCCTGAGGAATTGTGATTTGAAATTTCTTTGTTACAGTAATTACTTTCATTTAATCACTATCACTTTTTAGTATTAATTTTTTGTAAGACTTATACAATAAAATTATTTCTAGCAATAAATAAATTATCGAATTTTGTTGCCTTTACCATTGGAAACAGGTCTAATGAGCGAGTTTAATATTTTGCTAAAATATTCAAATAAAAATTATTTTTGAATTCGTGTATGACATCTGGGACACGTCAGATTAGCGGGGGCAACCCCCGCCCCACAATTCGGGCAATCGGTCCAAGCTGGTAACCATTCCAAAATGTTGAGGACCAGTTGCTTATTATAACCGGCGTTAATACCAACTTTATCTGCATTCGAGAAAAGACCATCGCCGCCAATAGCAATTACTTTGCCTTTCCCATATTCAGTCGCTCCGATTACCGGGAGACAGACAGGTTCCGAGGTAGGAGCGGAGAAGGCAAGCGGCTCCGAAGATTTTGTTAAATTTAACCCTGAGACATTTTGCAGGATAATTTCTTCGAGTCCTTTGGTTATTTGATGCTCTACAAAAATATTAATCAGTGGACTATTGCTCCAATTTGCCGCGGGATTGGCATTATACACTTTATCGAGCACTTGTTCTCGAAAAGAAATCCCGAAGAGTTGGTTAAACAGGTAGTTAAAGTTCTTTTCTTTGCCAATATATTCATTTCCGATAAGAAATAATCCGCGCCCATCACTCACGAATTGGGCAATAGCCCGAATTTCAATCGCATTGAAGTCCATCGACCCGATCCGAGTACCTGAGAGAAAGAGAATATCAAAATCTTTGATATTATTATAATTGATAGGTCCTTCCGTGATTTTACTTATCGAATACCCATTACTAGTTAAGAGAAGGAGGAATTCGGAATGATTTTCACTGATCCACTTATCCTTTTCCCGAGATTGGTCGAAAAGTACTCGTCCTCGAAAGATTTCTTTGGTGGGTCCGCCTTCTTCCATTTTTTTTCGAACAAAATAGGGCAATTTCTGGTCTTCATACATACTATACCAACTCCGAATTCGCACATTACATAAGATTCAGTACCTAATTAGTTTTCCTAAGCATGGTTTTGTACCGAATCTTTCGTTTATTGGAGGAGAGGGGGAGGGTTTTGAAGAAGCGGAGGGCTTTGCCGCTATCCCATATTTGGAGGGTCAGGGAATGTTTGTGATAAGTGACTTGACCGGCATCTACGATGAGTTCGTACATTTTAGACCATTTTGAAATCGGTGCAACTTCTTTCTGCGCGGGAGGTAGAGTGATAGCAGGAGCACTTGCCTTTGCTTCGAGAATGGCATATAATTTTAACGGTTTGGAGAGGAGTCTATCCCAGACGAAAATCGGTTCTTTCTCTTTAATTTCTAAATCTTGAAGTTTTACCGTATCTTCTTGGATGATTCCTTTGATCACCACGCGAATCGGTTCTTGTAAGCCCCAGGTCATGATCACCCGGTTTTTGATTTCGCGAATGGTATCGTTCGTATCGAGGGCAAATTCAATGCCTTCTAACCGATATTTTCCACAAATAATGCAATTAGGATTTAGAATTAGTTCAACTTTCGTAAGAGTTTCAGATTTCCCATCGTAAAATAAAAATCCATTTAAAATATTCTCTGATCCCAGAAGAAGTTTTAAAATTTCCTGTGTTTGGATTCCGGCGATGATCGTGGAGACGGACGCAATGGAGGGAATCTTTTCTTTTTCCTTTTCTTCTTCTTTCTCTTTCCGCGCTTCCCCTGGGGGTGTACAGGGCTTCTGCAGCCGTTCCTGGGGAATGAGCGGATGGCATTCTAAACAAGGTGTCTTAAAAGGAATAACGACTTGGATATTCCCCATCCAGCCAAATAAGCCCCCATGCACTAAGGGCTTATTAAGGGTGACACACATGGAATTTAACCATCTTCGCACTTCAAACGTATCAAGGCCATCGGCGATAACATCACTTTGTTCAAAGAATTTCCGATTCACTGTTGCTAAATTCTGTTTGAGC
>CAYGYC010000015.1:25967-26928 GCA_964353755.1 uncultured archaeon
CGCGGTTATTTGAACTGTTGGATTTATTCGTTCCAGGGCGCTTTTAGCGGTCAAAACTTTGGATTTTCCAATGTCCTTATTTTCAAATAGGACTTGGCGCGCTAAATTGGAAAGTTCGATGGTATCAAAATCACACAAAATGAGATGACCTACGCCCATCATAGCCAGGTTCAAGGCAATAATTGTTCCTAAAGCTCCTACGCCGGCAACAAACACAGTTGCTTTCAACAGTTTTTCTTGATCCCATTCCTTTAATAACATCTGTCGATTATATCGTTCTAACGCTCCTTGAATTGAAAATCCCCCTGCGTTTCTGGTCCTCATCGTTCCTCCTGTTAAAAATCCCTATTCTACTAAAGTCTGGGATTTCTTTAAATTCTCCCACGTGGCATACTGTTTCACATAATTTTGGACTTCTTGCTCATATTTTTTGGTATCCTTCTTCATCAAATTGGCGGCTTCCGTATTTAGCGGGGATGCCGGATTGGGGAAATTTAATAAGTTCCTGAGCGCTTCAATCACCCCTGCAACACTCATAGTCGGAACCCAATCTTTCCCCAGAACGCCCACACACACTTTACTCTGAATGGATATATTGGGGTGATAGGTCTTAGTTATCCAGCGTACTTTTGGGGGCTCATAGGGAAATTTGCGGGTAATAGTTAGTTGAATTTCAAATACGCCGCCATCATATAAGCCGGTTCCCAAAATAAAGCCGCGCCAGACCCTGAGATCCCCCCCAACTGGTTTAAAGGAGGGCTCTTCCTCTTCTAATATTTTCGCTTCAAATACCAATCGATTATAGTAATCTTCTTCGCTTAACATTTCAGAATCCCGATTCTGGTCTATACTTAATAATTATGCATCCGTTTTATAAAGAAGCTCTAATTCTTATTTTAGTCTAGGGGTTTCGTAGTATTAGTCCTTTACTGAAAGTGAAGTTAATTACTAATATAAAAGA
>CAYGYC010000016.1:0-26458 GCA_964353755.1 uncultured archaeon
CCGTTAAAAAAAATCATCTGTTGATCGAAACCAAGCAGGACTCTGAAGCGGAAGTGCCCCACGAAAAAGTCCGGAAAATAAGATCGTTTGGTGAATTTTTCTGGAATAAACCCCAAGTAGAGCTTATGATCCCTATTCATGAAGAGATTGATCCAAATACCGTCCAGGCAAAATTGTCCCGAGGCATCCTTACCGTCACTTTCACCAGAACGCCAGGTACCAAAGTAGAAGTACAAGAATAATTGAATTAAATTTCTCTTCTTTTTTTATTCTCCTTTTTTGTAACACTATCAAACTCCTCACGTAAAATTAATTTCCTAAAATATATATATTTGTATGTGTATGTATAAATGATAAATATGACATCTAAAACAATTAGTATTACCGAAGAGGTTTATAATGAATTAATGAAAATTAAAGGAGACCATGAAAGTTTCTCCCAATTATTTTTGCGCATTCTAAAATTCATTAGGCAAAATATTGAGCAATCATTTGGTACTTGGGATCTCACCGAAGAAGAGAAAAAGGAAGTTTGGAATAATCTTTTAAATCGTGCTGGAAGACGCTGGAATCATTCAAAAGCCGGTGATATCATATGATAATGCTTGACACTACGGCTTGCATAGATTATCTAAATGGTGATCAAAAAATAAAGGAACTCATATTGGGCGCAGAGGAGCTATTTGGTACGACAACTATTACCATTTATGAAGTAGGAATTGGTTTAGAAAAGACGAGACGCAAAATATCTGAAGAACGTTATAAAAAATTATATAAAGACTGGACGCAATTCCTGAGTGGAATTCAAATCTTCAGTCTAAATATTAAAGAAGCCGAAAAAGCAGCAAAAATTTGCGATCAATTAGAGGTTCAAGGAGAAAAAGTCGATGATAATGATATTTTAATAGCGGGTATTATGCTATCTAATGGAATATATAAAATTATTACTCGAAATATTAGTCATTTTGAAAGATTTAAAGATCTTACGATTGTTAGTTATGGAATTTAATACTCATTTTTCCTATTTCTCCGCAAATTCATGAAATATTGCCGTCAAATGTTTCATATTCAGCAAAAAATCCTCAATCAGGATGTTTTCATTCGGGGAATGTTCGAGACTACTGAAGTGCTCACAACCGAAAGAGAGGCAATCCATCTTCTTGCTAAACAAATACATCGGACCGCTTCCTGCGGTTGTAGGATGGATAATGAAAGGTTGCCCATAAATTTTCTCTCCAGTCTCTCGAATAATTTGCAGATATTTGGACGAGAGTGGCGTTCTTGCAGGCGGATAGCCATGCGATGCTACAATTTTTAATATTTTATCGAAATGATGCTTTCGTAAATGACTTTTGAATTTTTTCAGAATATCATTCGGATCTTGGTTTGGCACTAAGCGAAAATCGATCTTTGCCTCGGCTTTGGCGGGAATGATGGTTTTTGATCCCGGCCCCTGATAGCCACTAGTTAATCCATCGATGGTCAAGGAGGGGGCATAATAGTAGGCTTTTTTTAATTCTAATCCCGTTTTTATGAATTGGCTAATCCCAAATTCTTGATGATAGGAATCTTCCTCGAAGGGAATTGTCTCCAGATTCTTTAATTCCGCATCTGCAGGGAATTGAACCTGATCATAGAAGCCCTCAATTAGAATTAATTGATCCTCATTTTTTAGGGAACTAAGCGCCCATACTAAATTCCAGGCGGGATTATCCACCACACCCCCCCAACTTGAATGAATATCACGCTTGGCCGTGCTAACCTCTAAAGTTAAATATAAAATTCCCTTCACCCCAAGCCACACTTGCTGCTGGCGGTTTGCAGCGCGATGTCCGCTTTCCCAAATGCAAAAATCACCCCGAATCAACTCAGGATGGTTCTCCACAAACTCATGAAGATAGGGTGATCCTATTTCCTCTTGCCCCTCAATAATAAATTTAAGGTTCAGCGGTAATTCGCCAAAAATCGATTGATATGCTTTAATAGCATAAATTCGGGCAATAATATTCCCCTTATTATCTGCCACGCCCCTCCCAAACAGTTGATCCCCCCGCAGTTCCGGCTCGAAAGGAGGGGAATTCCATTTATCCAAAGGATCTGCGGGTTGGACATCATAATGATTATATAAAATTAAGGTCTTCGGCGCGCCTACATTCTTCTCAGCATAAACGACCGGATACCCTGTGGTTGCGATTTTCTGCGCCTCAAATCCAATTTCTTTCTTTATCAGCTCGATTAATGCATCCGCACATTCTACTCCCTTATCTTCCGCAGAAATGCTCGGAATCCGCACTAGCTCTTTCAAAGATGTGAGACTAACATCTCTAAAGATATCAATCTTTTCAAAGACTTCTTCCAAACCCATTCATCTCGTCTCATAGTATTTCTTTACTCTGATTAATATAGAAATAAGCAATTCCTTTTTTCAATAACCCGTCACCGCTATTTAATCTTTCATGGCAAAACTTCGGCATAACTTCTTATGTATTAATAAAAGGAAGGATTTAAGAGATAATTTGATTTTTTATCAAAAAAAGAAGGCAGAATAATGAGCAAA
Source organism: uncultured archaeon (assembly GCA_964353755.1). GTDB lineage: Archaea > Asgardarchaeota > Lokiarchaeia > Helarchaeales > HEL-GB-A > CAYGYC01. The sequence continues at coordinate 2,558 of CAYGYC010000016.1, forward strand.
AAAGAAAATGAAATAAATTATGAAGATATTAAGGCAAAAGCACTGAAACTAACTAGCCTAATCAATTATCAACCCGGAGCAGTAGTGAGCCGTACTATAATTGATAAAAAAGTTGGCACCGTCACTTTATTCTCGTTTGATAAAGGACAAGGATTGAGTGAACACACCGCCCCCTATGACGCTCTGGTTTATCTTCTTGACGGCGAAGCAGAAATCGTTCTTTCCGGTAATTCTAATCAAGTCAAGTCGGGGGACATGATTATCATGCCCGCGAATCAACCCCATGCACTGAAAGCTGTTAAAAAATTTATGATGTTGCTAATAATGATCCGCGCTTAAAATTCTATGTTAAAATAGTAGAGGACTCGAAAATATGATTTTTAAGATTGAAAATGATATATTATGAGTAAGTTCTAATTGGGTGAAAAAAAATGAAACATACTGAGGATAATTTTCAAGGAGCAGATGGAGTAAAACTGTATTATCAAGTGTGGAGACCTGATGGGACTCCAAAAGCGGTGGTGCAAATTGTTCATGGGTTTGCCGAGCATGGCGGACGGTATTTGAATGTAACAAATGAGCTTGTTCCTCGTGGATATGTGATTTACGCCGATGATCATCGTGGACATGGAAAATCCGAAGGAGTTCAATTATATGTAAAAAAATTTCAAAATTTTATCGAGGATGAAAAGAAATTATTTGATTTAATTAGCGAGAAAGAGCCGGATTTACCCCACTTCATCTTAGGGCATTCTATGGGGTCAACCATTAGCGAGCTCTTCGCAGTGGCCTATCCTGAGAAAATAAAAGGCTTAGTCCTTGGAGGTGTCGCCATTCAAGTCGCGAGTATTCGGGGAATCCGTAAAGGGTTGGTGAAATTTCTGAGCTTGGTTGCACCCAAAATGCGAATGACGGTCGATTTGGCTCCACATCTTTCCCATGATCCCGAGGTAGTCAAAGCTTACCGTGAAGATCCCTTGGTGTATAAACGCCCTACCATGAAATTAGCTAGCGAATTCGCAAATGGTGTTGCCAAAGCTCGGAAGGTATTGGGTCAGATCAAAATCCCTACGTTAGTACAGTCTGGTTCCGAGGACAAAGAAATGCTGGGAGCCGCGAAATTCAAGGACTTATTAACTATGGATGACAAAACCATAAAAATCTACGACGGGTTGTATCACGAGGTTTATAACGAAGTAGAAAAAGATAGGAAAATTGTGCTCAAGGATCTGGGTGACTGGCTAGATAACCATCTGTAAGGAAAAAAAAAATTCACTCCTCTTCTTTTTCTTTGTGCGTTTCTTTCTCTTTTTGTTCGGTGGCCAGCTTAATTCCGCGTTCGAATGCTTCTAAATTCAGCTGAAAGGCTTTTTCAGGTACAAATTTTTTGATGGTTTGGAGTGCGGATTCTTTCGAAACGAGCCCGGTGATGGCAAAAAATGCCCCGAAGAGGATGACATTAGCCATGACGGGGTTTCGATATTCCTCATTCGCGATTTGTTGTGATCCAATCCTATAGGTGGTCCCTTTCTTGATCTTCCATTTGTCGACGGTTAAGGGGTCGATAATGGAGGTCACGGCGGGATCATTGCAGAATTTTCCATACCGATCCGCACCCGTTTGGGAAAGAATGATGTAGAACTTCGGTTGGATGGCACGCGGATATTCTATTTTATCCTCATCATCCACCACCACTTCCGCCCAGCAGGAGCCCCCCCGACTGGCGGGGCCATAGGCTTCCGTCTGCGCCGCTTCTTTATTATCTAGCACGGCGGCATAGGCAATCATCTTGCTGAGGGTAATAACTCCTTGACCGCCATAGCCAATTATTCTGATTTCACTTCGGGTCATTAGCTTTTCCCCCGTACCTTTTCTACTAATTGATAATAAACCTCTGTCAGTTCAGGGCGGTGATCTTCATAGAGTTCTCCAACTACTATTCGGTCCTTTAACTCCTCTGGACTCATATCTGCCGCTTTTTTCACACTCACCGCACTATTCTTGATCCAACTAAAGAGATCTATCGGCTCGGGCAAGTCGTTCCAGCGACCATAATAGGTGGGGCAGGGTGAAATGATCTCTACTAAGGAAAATCCCTTATGGGCTAGGGCTTTCTTCCAACTATTAATATACTGACGGGGATGGGCTGTAGTCCATCGAGCAATAAAGGTTGCCCCTGCCACCCGCGCGAGTTCAGCCGCATTAATAGTCGGTTCGAGATATCCCCATTTAGTCGTGGAGGTCTTCGCTCCTTGTGGCGTAGTGGGTGCGCATTGACCCCCTGTCATACCATAGACTTTATTGTGTAGCAGTACGGTTAGCATATCGATATTGCGCCGACAGCCCTGAATGAAATGATTTGTTCCGATCGAGAGTAAATCTCCATCGCCCGTGATACAAATAGGCTTGAGTTCTGGGCGGACGAGCTTTGCGCCCGTCGCAGTGCAAATCGCGCGGCCATGCAGGGTCATAAAGGCGTACCCCGGTAATATGGTGGGTATGGCACTATAGCAGCCGACTCCCACAAAAAAGGGATATTTGGTCGCGTCCAATTTTTCCTCTGCAAATAGGCGGCAGAAGTTCTGGGCAATGCTCCCATAGCCGCAGCCGCGACAGAAGATATGCAAAGGTTGTCCCAACATTTTCGAGGACATGGCAAGTTTGCCAATCGGATGGGAGGGCTTTTCTTCGGGTGGTCGAACATAGGTCATTGGGCTAGTACCTCCTTCACTTTTGCAACAATTTCAGCTGGTTCATGTAATTTTGAGATTTGTTTTAATAACCAGGCTTTCGCGCCTTCCTTCGCGGCGTAGCGCTCAATCTCGATAAAGAGCTGTCCCCAATTCATCTCTGGGACGACAATCTTTTTCACTGACTGGGCTACCTCCGTCATTTTCTTCGCTGCGAACGGCCAAATGGTTTTAAATCGCAAAAGACCCACTTTTAATCCTTCTTTCCGTAGATCTTTGACGGCTCGTTTGGCGGATCGTCCGGGTAATCCATAGCAGACAATCACTAAATCCGCATCATCCAGGAATAGTTCCTCCGTTTGGACTATTTTTTCCTCATTTTTCAAAATTTTATCATTAACCGCCTCGACCATCGCATAAGAAGGAATCTCATCTTGCTGCATCGTGTCCCCTTCAATGGGTAAGCCCATGGGATTGTGTGAAACACTCGGCACCCACCACGGCATATAGACCGTCCCAATTTGATAGGTCGGCGTAATTATAAATTCTCCCGTTTTTCGGTCCTTCCGGGTAAAAGGAATATACGTCTGCGGATTCCCCTCCGCGATGCGCCGCGGAATTACCCACTTTTTTAATTCTTCGGGTGTTGGGAAGCGAACTACTTCATACAGGGTTCCCAACCATGCATCCGACAAGAATATCACAGGGGTGCGATACAGTTCCGCCGTATTAAAGGCATCAATAGTGAAATCGTATACTTCTTGACAGGAACTCGGCGCATACGTCGGCAATACGTAATCCCCATTTCCGCCATAATGTGCCTGCATGACATCAGAATGATGGGGCAAGCTTACGATCCCTGATCCGGGACCAGTACGTTGTACATCAGAAATAACCAAGGGTAATTCTATAGCTGCAGCCCAACTTACACACTCCTGCATTAAGCAGAAGCCTGGACCAGAGGTGCTGGTGCACGCCTTTGTACCCGAGGCTGAAGCACCGATTACTGCGGCAATGGAGGCTAATTCATCTTCCATTTGCATGAATACCCCCCCTTCCATTGGCATTCGCCAACTCATCCGTTCAGGGATTTCATTTTGAGGGGTGATTGGATACCCCGCAAAAAATCTACAGCCCGCGGCAATAGCGCCTTCCACAAAGGCGTGGTTGCCCATTAAAATATCTTTACCTTCCACAAAATCACCAAGGGAACATTCCTTAAAAATGGCTAGAAATTTTAAGGATGGTTTCATTTGATTTATTGAAAACTGGTTAATAATTTTTTCTAGCATATTCAAATATCAAAAAAAAGGGAAGGTTTGCCAAATAAGGAAGAATTTTTTAAAAATGTCCTGATAAATAATATCTTGTTTGATACGCGTAGCAATGTAGCAATTAAATCAAGAAATCCTGTTAAACTTGATCTTAATTAAAGAGAGTATGTCTGACTGCGGGTTTTAAAAAATTATCCTTCTGATAGAATTAAAGATTGATTAATTCGGAATTATTTTTACGTAAGAATACAGTAATATTGGCCATTTGGTCAGAAGGGAGTTCGGTGGAAGCCGCAACAAAGAATCCTCGGAATTTTTTGTTATAATAGGATTCTATAAAATGTTTCTTTTTAATAAACCAGTCAACCTCCGAGCTCTCATGAAGAATCGAAGTAATTTCAACGATAATGGGAGGATCCTGGTTCAATCCATCAATTTCAACTTCAGTAGACCCCGGACCCATTTGCTGTTTAGGGTCTGGTAATTTGATAAAATTTAGGTTGATATTCTTAATTCCTTCGGCGTTCAATATCCGCGTTACAACATTTCTGGCAAATTGTTCAAAAGGTCTACCAATGGTCTGCTTAATTTCAGTAAGCATTATTTCCAATTTTGTGAATCGTTTATCCATTTGCTGTTGCATCGCTTCAAAGCGTTTATCCATTTGCTGCTGCATTGCTTCAAAGCGTTTATCCACTGCTTCAAAGCGTTTATCCATCTGGTGGATTAGTTCTTTTATATCTTCTTTAGTTGCCACTACCCCTGATAGCGCGGTAATTATAGCTCCTTTGACCGTGTCATTTTCACGAATTAAGGTGGGCAAAATCTTAATTAATTCGTCTATATCAATCGGATTCATTTCAATTATTAATAAGTTGAAAATGGCTTAAAAATATCGCGATTCTTGAATTAGAAAATGCAAGATGGCAAAGTTACACCATATGAAATTTAAGAACATAAATTTATTTTCAAGCCTTGAAAATATTCAAGGTAAAAAGAATGGTAAAAATAATCGAATTCAAGGATTTGGAAGGGTTTATTGAAAACCACAAGGACTAATAGTCATCGTAGATTTTTTTACGGAGTGGTGTGGACCGTGTACGTGGCAGGCGAAATCGCTCGCAACCCTAGAGAAGAAGAAGGAACTGAAGAAAGACATCGTTATTGTGAAGATCGATATTGATAAGGATAGCGAGCGGACAGCGGCGTTAAAAATCAAATCAATCCCTACCCTGATGTTTTATAAGAACGGCGTAGTTCAAACGGTAAAAGATGAGAAGAAGAAAACAGATCGCCTGGTTGGATTCCGCGAAGTAGATGAGCTCTTGCAAGTTGTGAACGATCTTCGTCATCAGTAATCCTTTTTTTCTTTTTTCGCGGGTAACGAATCGATCTATCTGGTAAACAAGACCCCGGAATAAGGATCACATAAAGCAGGATTTTTTAAAGGTGCATCTTCAAAAATTTTTCCAATTCTTCTTTGGTACTGGGCAAACCGGCACTTTGGGTCTCATTAACCTGAGTAAATTTCTTCAAGAGTTTATTGGTGAGTTTTTCATTTGCCAAAATGACCGGAATCACTCCAAAATCATCTTTGAAGATTTCACGGGGGCGCGGATTATCTCGCAAAGGGGCGAGTATCTTATCCACGACTTTTTCAGCTACCCATACTTCCACCGGAACGGCTTTCTCTTCGGCACTGGTATCCTTCGTAGTTTTCCCGGGGCGGTCTCCTCCCCATTTCAATGTTACGAGGTTCCCATCGACTGAGATAAAATAATCATCGCCCAAGACGATTTGGGCCGTTACGGTGTCTAAATCTTCGAATTCTTTGGAATCAAAGGGTACTTGTTGCAGTTCTTTTAAGGAACTTTCAGGGAGTTTAAAGGGAAATGCGTTCTGATTAAAGGTATTTTGTTTGATTAGCGTAGCAATGCCTGTGAACAGATGCGGACAAAAGCCCTCCTTCTGTCCTGTTTTACAGCTACAAGTGTAACTGGTTAAAGTTCCATCCGGTGATAAATCTAACGAAATTTCATTTTCCCATTGCCAACCTTTGAACTTCAATTTGACTTCGTTTTTAGAGGTTGCAATCGTTTCTAATTTTTCCCGTTGGTTCTCCTTTCTGAGATATTCTATCGCTTGCTTAAATAAATCTTCAATATATGTAATAGCGACTTTCTGGAAAATCGCCTCCTTTTCCTCATCGGAGAGCCGTTCAATGAGGAAATCCACTAATCCTTCCTTTGTATTATACGGTTTTTGACTATACCCTTTCAGCATATTGTCCTTCAAATTATTTGCTTTACAGTAATCATTGTAATCCTGAATAACCTTCATTAATTGTTCTTTGGTCCTTGATAACAGCAACACCTTTAATTTAAAATTCACTGACGGCTTCTCTAAACTCATAAACTTCCCCATATACCTTCATCTAAGTCTCATATCTTATATCAATACCATTTCTCATAAAACTTTCTCATTATAAAATAGAAATAAAAGATAAAAGAGCATAATTTTATAACACATAAAAGAGAATAATTTTAAAAGATAAAAGAGAATAGTTTTATAACTTATGGTGATGTCATGACACAATATACGTGCACTAGATGCCAATATACGTGCAAGAAAGAGGAGCTCAAAATTGTTCCTATTTGCCCGGATTGTAGTACAGGTCATAGTACGCTATATCGCATGATGAAGAAAGGTGACTTATTAGAGTGCCCTTCCTGTAGTTGGAATGGTCCTCCCGAGCAAGCCCTAATGGAACCGGAATGTCCCAAGTGTAATGATCAATATTTAGCGGTTAAATAACATAAGATAACGGATTAACAGGTCATACTTCTTCAAACCAATTCTTCATTCGGCTGACGAGTTCATTTTTAAAATACTCTTCGAGAATTTTGTTAAAGGCTTGATACTCGGTGATATCGCCTTGATTTTTCTCTAATATAGCTTGAAAATGGGAAAGGAATAGATCGCGAATTCGTTCCATGAGGCTCGTGATTTCCTTGTCCTTTGCTTTTTTAGTCGTGCGAACCACGACATAGAGATGATGGAGTTCCACATGCAGCAGGAAAAATTTGCTCGTCCCTAAAAATAATTGATTAATAATGCCGCCTTCGAATGATTGTTCAACAAAGCGTTGAATCGCACTTAGAAATCCCCCAAAGAGCGCTGGATCGACCTTATTATCCACACTTTTGTTAAAAAGTGGTATCCCAGCTTCATTTATGATCCAAATCTCAGAAATTTTCTCCATTCAGGGGATCACCGTCAAATCGCACTCACGTCTCACATAACTTGAATTCTTTGAAAAACGGTATAGATACTGGTATGAAAGACTTTTAGCGGAAATGAATACTTTTTGAATAGGTCCCGGATTCGCTTTCTCAAATCTGTGCTCCGTTGTTGATATTCATCCGATTCAAGAAGTTCGGGATCAAATTTGTGGAAAAAAATCGAACATTCACAGGGTTCATCTAATTCGTTCAAGAGTTGCAAAATATCGGATAAATAGGCTAAGGCAAGATCATAACGGTCTGCATCTTGAATATCAATAACAAAGATAAATGAATCGGTCTCCGCAAAGAAATCTGGTTTTTGGAGATATCGCTCCCGATACGCTTCCTGCCCCCCAAAATCAAACACATGATAAGAGATCTCATTTGTCTCAAATGTTTCTGTTTGAAGCCCTTTGGTGGGATCTAATTCCTTATAAATATGAGGCCCTAAATTGCCTTTCATGGTTAAAATAATGGTTGATTTCCCCGCGTTATCCAATCCAACGAGGGCAATCTTCTTCTTTTCCTTCGCATCCACGGGTTTAAACCCCCATGATTTTCGCCATCCGAATGACATCGCGCAACTTTTTGAAAGGTTTATACTTCACTCTCCGGAGTATTATATTCCCAAATCGCTTGAACCAATCTTTCAGCCCATATGTTTTATAGACGGTAAATTTAGTCAGGGTCTCCACATCAGCGGCTAACTCAAAATCGCCCTTTGGTTTTTCTGCCCCTTCTTTAATGGCGCTGATGCTGATTTCCCCATCTTGGATTGTCGCGAGGATCGTTCCTTGATCCTTCCTCGTTCCTTGATCCTTTACAGTAATTAAAAACGTTCGGTTCCAATTTTTCGTAAGTTTTTTTCGTTCTTCCGGTTCTTTGGAATAATAGGTCGCGAATAACATATCTGCAACTATTTCAATTTCGGTTTTCATTCAAAAAGCCTCTTTTCTTCTTTAATAAATTTTGCGTGCAATTCGCTCCGCAATTATTTACACTATTTGAGAGTATTACTTATTAGTTAATCATTATTTAAACTATTTGAAAGTATTACTTTAATATAATCCTTATTTAGCATCTTGAACTAAGGAATCCTTCTTTATGAGGAAAGGTTCCTCTTAAAACATATAAGACGCTGGATTGATAATCAATTATATTAAAAAAAGATGAAGGAGCGATTCAAAGATGGATTGCAGAGAACGAATTCTTACAGCCCTTAATTTGGAACAACCAGATCGCGTTCCGACGCACGCGCTCTATCTAGAAGCAAATACCGTTGATGAAATTATGGGAAAGCCCGAGAAAAACAATTTTGAGGCTATCCTTGATTTGCAACGAGATTATCCGGATACTTGGTTAGATCAATTTAACGGGATACTCGAGGAAATGCAAGTGGTACGTTTTTCCCGCGTGGTGGAAACCGCACACAAACTGGGGCTCGATGCCACGCAAATTGGAATTATCCCCCTTAAAATGATTCCGCCCAAATGGGATTTTGCGTCGTTAAATGAACCCACTAAATATAGTCCGATGAAATTTGACATGAAATATGAAATGATTGATATTTTTGGCAAACTCTGGGCGGTTCGTGATATTGTGGGGAATATTTCACCGCAGTATAAGCAAGGCACTGTCACTTCTCTGGAACGATGGCGGGAGATCAAGCAGAAATTTGAAGATGGAACGAATAGTCGGTATTGTAAGTTAGCCAAGAAATATTTTAAGCGCGTTCTCAAACAGCATCAAAACAAAATATTTTTCTTCGCCACAAATCAACTTGCATCCATTTGGGCAAGCACGTGGCAGGGGATGGGCATGCCCTTTTTCGTGAAAACGCTCTATCAAGATAAAATCATGATTGAGGATATGTTTAACACCTATACGGATTTCACGATTGAATGGCTGAATGCCTATATGGATGGCGGCGCAGAGGTCTGTCTGGTTACAGATGATTTAGCTACTAAAACGGCGCCTTTCATGTCCCCTAAGATATTTACTGAATTGCTCCAACCCTGTTATAAACGGCTAACCAACAATATCCATGAACGCGGGGGGAAGATAATTTTGCATACCGATGGACAAATTACGCCCTTACTTGACTTTGTTGTGGGCTGCGGGTTCGATGGACTCCATTGCCTAGAACCCAGCGCGGGGGTTGATCTTGCAGTTGTCAAAAAAAAGGTCGGGCAGCGCCTGTGTCTCTTTGGCAACATTGACACGACCCACGTCTTGACAAAAGGAACCCAGGACGAGGTTGAAGCCGCCGTGAAATACGCCATCAAAACGGCAGGCCCCAAGGGCGGCTTTGTTATTTCTCCTGAAAACATGCTCTATACCGTCCGGGTACAGAATTTAAAATGGATGGTGGAAGCCGCCCATAAATATGGGCAATACCCCCTCGAATAAGGCTCCCTACGAACTGAGGATTTGTAAGATCCTTTTTTTTAAACAAAGCAGTTCGAATTATAAAAATTTCTCAGAGAAATTCCTTTAATTCATGCAAATTATAGATGACATAATCTGGTTTATAACTAGTTAATTCCTTCTCATCCGCTGACAGTTTTAAAAACGGGGCACTTTGTAAAATACTGCGCAATAATAATTTGCCATTCTGTCTAACTTTTTCGGTCCGAATCGGAATGGGCATTTCCTTATAGGTATTAGGGAGTCGGCGATTCAGCCACACCGTCTGATATCCCACTTGTTTAGCGCCATATATATCGAAATAGAGACTATCCCCAATCATGATATGCGTTCCTTGAGAGCCCGTTGTCGCCAATTTGAAAATTTCGGGATTAGGCTTGATAAAATTAATTTTTGGGGGGTTGGGCATGATACACTTCTTGAAAAACCGGGAAAGTCCTAATTGCGCAATAACACAGTCTTGATATTTATTCAGCCCGTTCGTCAAGATGGCCATCTCATAGCCTTTTTCCAAAAGCCATCCCAACACTTCCACATCATTATATAAAAAAGTATATTTCGTTAATTCAGTAGAATTAAAGAAATCCTCAATTTCACATGTCCAAGCGATATTATGCTCCCCCAAATACTCGTGGATGAGCAAATCCCAATCATAAGCCTCGCATTTGTTCTCCCCCAATTTCCTGATAAATCGTTTTAGGATTTCCTGGTAAATCACTTGTTTTTCAATAGCAGAATTTCGGTCCTGAAATTTCTGGCGAATCATCTCTATTAATATCTCCCCAAAAAAACTAGACTTGATTAAAACACCATCCATATCGAAAATAAGCAATCCTCTACACCGACTAACAAATTATCTTCATATTTTTTGTGTCATCTAGCCATATTAACTTATTTTATTTACTACTTTTTCATAGGGTAGGAACGAATCCGGCCAGGGAATCGCGGTCTGCTGAACGAATTTACGCGTTTTTTCATCGATATCTGGGAATCCAAGGAGCGCCGCAAGTGAATCTATAAATAACTGAGTAGGACTGAAAAATCCATGTTTCAACGCAAAATCTTTTGAAAAACCACAGCGCCGTGCTAACTTCCTCAACGTCGCATACGACCCCGAACTAAATTGGATTGCCTGTTTTGGTTTTTGAAAAATACTCTCAGGTAATCCTAATTGTTTCCCTACATAGCGGAGGATAAATTTCCGATCCGGCGGGTGGATTTTCAGTGCTGGAGGAATTTGCATACCCATTTCAATGAATTGCTGCGTCAGATAGGGAAGCCGCAGTTCTACCGCATGTGCCATCGCCGCTGCATCATCCCGTTCTAGGTTTCCTCTAGAAAGGTTCTTAATATCTTCCCAAAGCAGCTCTGTGAGTTTATTCGGCTCCTCCTGAAATTGGAGTTCATGACGCTCATAGCCGCCAAAAATTTCATCCGCGCCGTTCCCTGTACAAACGATTTGCACTCCTTTAGTTCGTAAATGACTTGCGCCATAGAATAATGGGAATGCAATATTCAATTTCTTCTCGTCCAGATTTTCGATATGATACATGAGGTCGGGAAATAATTTCTCCAACGTCGTATCATCAAATTCTAACACCTCTAAGGGTACACTTAAAAATTCCGCCACTTGCTGCGCACTTTGAATGTCCTTCGATTTAGGAGTCCCAATAACTAGCGAATGACACGCCCTTTCTATGTTTTTTAAGAGCGCGGCTAATAGCGTACTATCAATCCCTCCCGATAATAATAAACCGAACGCATTGGCTGGTTCCGGTGTTAAATTCACTAAATTAGTTTTTAATACTTGCACCAGCCTCTCTGCAAAATATTCCAACGGGTGTATTTCAATGGGCTTACGATTATATTGCGCCTGAAAATGCGAAGTAAATCCCTTTTCTGTCATCCGCACTACGCGACCTGGCAGGAGCGGCGCCGGATGGATAAAGCCAGCACCCCATAACGCCTTTTGCTCTGAGGCAAATGCTACATATTTAGAATCAAAATAAATATATAATGGCTTAAGCCCTATCAAATCCCTGAATAGGAACACCTGTTCCTTTAAAATCAGAGCCGCAGCAAACATCCCTTCCAATAAATTGTATAACTTCTCAAAAGTTTGGGAAAAATCGAAAATCCGTTGCTGCATTTCTTCCCACAAATGAAGTATGATACTTGGATTCGCGAGATTGCCTTTGTGGGACTCCTTTAACTCTTGGATCATTGCAAATGCATTGAAAATTTGCCCATCGATCAATAGGTGTTTCTCATCTTGGCAATCCATATAAGGGATCGTCTCACTTTCGCGATTCAAGAGTAAATGCCTCCCGACAACCCCAAATGATGTGTTTAACTGTAATATCTCTTCAGGATTCTCGCAAACTGCTGTATCCCAGCCACTTTGCCGTTTCCTAAAAAAACAAAAGGGCGAATTCCCTCTATGCCGCAATTTCATTGCCATCTTATATAATAATTCCGCAACATTGCTTTGATCTTTTGAGCAAATCCCTGTAATTAATCCCATTTCTATCGCCCTTCTACAAATACTCAGACCTTTTATTTAAATAATACAGCTTAAATTCGTAAAATGAGGTGGGCCTTATTCTTTGTGAAGAGTTATTCTAATACATTTCGTGTATAGGCAATTCCGGGCGGTGTTAAATCTATAATGTTCTCCTTCACGGTAATAAAGAAGATATTTTTAAGGAATTGAAGATGATACTGCAATTCATTTTCGTCTAGTTTCAGCCTCTCAGCTAATATTTCTATGGTTAATGCATGATCTTTAAGCAATGTTAGAATTTCCCGCCGGATTGGGTTTTGCACTGCGCGAAGCGCTCTTCTATGCTCCTCGCGTGGGTCGCGCTGCGGATTCCCCTCTATCTTCTCTTTCCTCCAAGCGTCCAGTTCCTCATCACTCATATCCCGATAATTCTTCTTTCCCACTCAAATCACCCATTACCATTTTCTCAATTCTGATAAACTCTTTCTATTAGATCAACTAAATTAAGGAATCAAACAAATCTTATTTATTATGAGAAGACCCGGAAGTCTTATAAAGATTTATTCCCCCAATCGAAGCTTACTTCAAATCTCTAATAAAAAATTGAAAGATTTGGCACCGCTTTTTTCCTCAATTTTAGGAGGTATACGACCGCGACAACAAGGCTGCAACCGATAAGTATGATTGAAAACGAGAAGCTGGGGATACCCCCTGTGGGAGGATTTACGATGAGTTCCGTTTGGATATTATTCCCTGCTTTGTCATAGGCTTTTACGGTAATGGTATGTGGTTGATCATCTGCATTCCAGTCATAGGTTGCCAAAGGATAAGGATAGTAGTCAGGCATCACGGCAGTATTGACAAGGATTCCATCAACATATAATTCAATCCGGTCGAGCGCCTGATCATCATCTCCCTCCGCTACTATTTGCACCAGCCCTGAAACAAATGCATTTGGGGCAGGATTCTTAATTCTAATAGTGGGATTTGTGGTGTCGGCTGGCGGTATCCCATCATCATTAATATAACATGCAGTAGAGCCTGAATCTTGGCAGTCATCAATGCTTTTACAGAGAATATTCATTTTATATTCGCCATTCCCAAAGAATGGGGAAAAAACGCCTGTGAAATTACCATCATTATCAGAATCATATAATTGTACATATGTGACGTTAAAATCTTCGCCCATGATATTCCCTTCGTCATCCGGCGGATTCCAGCCAGGCGGACGGATTCGCAGTTTAACCTCTTGGATTGGAGTGGTATTTTGGATTTGAACCCAGAAAGGGATAGTTGTAACAAATTTGGTAAAGAATTTGAGTTGATATTTTTGGATATGAATCGGGACATAAGGGCTCGGCAATTTCTTGATCCAGGTAGTTATAGCGTCCGATCCATCGCCACCATTCGGTAAAGTCCCAGTTGCACTCGTTTCATGTCCGACCCCATCATGATTATCATCGATCCAAGGTTTTTGGATATTTCCATAGCCTAACGCCTTGATCTGAGCTACTGCGGTTTCAAAAGCGCCCCCTATGGACCTGCCCTCTAGAACATTTGACCAGAATCCTTCGTAAAAGAAGGGGGGCGTACCAAATGCATTCAACATATATGATGTAGAGGTTACAATAATCCGATCCGCCTTACTTAGCTCATCAATGAATGATCCGGAGTGGCAGGAATCAATCACTATAATAATGCGATGATTACCAGATTTGGTTTCATAAGTGTTTAAATAGGAATTCAAAACGGTAGCGTTAATCCAATCATCGACGTAAGGGGTTCCTGGAATACAGAACTCATCGCATCCTCCATGATCCATCATGTAAATTCCGAGCGCTTCACCAGTCTCAACTTGAGCTACAGACCAATTTTGAATTGCATATTTAATATTGGCTAATATACTATAATCATCGGCATAAGGATAACTCGGACCCGGGAATAAATAATAAATTTCGGAATCGGTGTAGCCACATCTTTTTAGGATCTCATAGGTCTTATTGCACGTATATTTTATCCAATTCAACTTATCATGGTCCCATCTATCACCGCCAATAATGATCCAGGCTCCAAATGTAGTAGATTCTGATTCTAATTCCTGAGCTTTTGCGTTTAGGATTTCAATTTTGTCAGAACACTGAATTGTGCTATTTAGCCCTAGTGATAAGGCAGAAAAAGCCACTAAAAACATCAAAAATATCCCATAAATCGGCTTTGTCATATATTCCACTTAATTTATTAGTAGATACATTTTTTATTGTTTAATCAGACTTAAAAATATACTCGTGAAGTACCTATCGACATAATAACTATTATCTATTGCCTTATCTTCAATATTTTCGTTCTCTTTCATGAGATTTTCTTTTGTTACTTTTAATATATTCGCTAGTTTTCTCTCGAACTCGTCCTTATTTCAATTCTCTTTCATGAGGCTTATCCTTTGGTACAAAAGAAAGTCTTATTCTGATAAATCCAAAACGTAATTGATTTCAATTCGGTTTAACATTAATAGTGAAATATATATTTACGAATTGAAGAATTAGTAGCAATAAAATAAGATCCTTTAACATTTGAAGTTGATTTTTTATGAGTGTAACGTTAGATAAATGATTTTATCCGAAAAGCGAGAACTGGAGAAATACCCGACGCCGAACTGGATGCGATTACAGTCAGATAACTTGTAATGGATTTGGATCGGCTGGAACAATTATTAAAGGAGGTTAAACAGAGGGAAACTTAAATTAATCCCATAAATTTGCTTCAAAAAGTAAGATTATTGCTATTTCAATCACTTCATGCTGATATTGCATCTATTGAAATAGAAAATTCTCTTTAATAAGAAATCGCTTATCATTAGATAAAAATTAATAAATTTCTTTATTTGTAATTTATATAACAGAAATTTTTTCCACGAGGCGTTCATACATGTGTCGATATTGTGCTGAGCATGGAGATGGGCAAAAATGGTATCTTAACCCTAAAAATTTCACCGAAGAAATTATCAAATCCAATCGCGTACAAATAGCTCGCATCGTTGAAATGTTGGGTGGTCCAGAAAAGATGGATTTTGAATTGGGCGCCGCCGAAAATATTGATGCGATGCTTCCCAATTTACATGACCAGGCGGCTCTCGATACTCTCAATCAGCTTATTGCCGATAAGATGCATGGTGGACAAGTCATTCCACTTGAAGATGCGTTAAAAATCGTAGATCTCACTAAAGGGATTCTTTTGATTCCCTGTTATTGCCGAAAATACTTTGCAGGGATGGAAAAAATGACTTGTATGTTCTTTTATCCCGTCTCCGAAATGGTCCCTCAAACGCGTCCTTGGGAGAAATGCGAACAACTCACCGCAGAAAGCGCCAAATCCTATTTACGGGATTTTGATAAGCTGGGTTATGTTCATTCCGTCTATTGGGCTCCCATTCCGGTCCCCATTGTCATCTGTAACTGTGAATATCCTTACTGCATCGGATTGAAAGCCCGCGTTAATTATGGGGTCATGAACTCCGCTCGTAAAAGTGAATATATTTGTGTCATCGACCCGGATAAATGTGATGGCTGTGAAGGCGAACCGAAATGTTCCAAACGCTGTTTTTTTGGGGCGCTGAAATATGCCCCTTCCGAACAGCGCGTCATTGCGAGTCCCACCGATTGCTTCGGCTGTGGCGTATGCCGGGCTGTGTGCGACCGCGGAGCAATGAAACTAGTTGATCGAACCCAATTCGTTTCGCTGAAAGATGAATACTAACAACTTTCAAAAATTATTTAGAGGGGGACCAAAAATAATTGTTTTCGTAAAAAAAGATTAATAATTAGTTGAATTCTTATATTACATTTAAAAATACGAGGAACTAAAAAATGGGCGCACGAACGATTTTATTTACAGGGTTCCCTGGCTTTATCGGCACCCGAATTGTGGAAAAATTAATTAAAGAGAATGAAGATATTAAAATCTACGCGTTAGTGCTTAAATCAATGCAAAAAGTCGCGAGAACAATAATAAGACGATCTCCTACATTTACGAACAAGATTGAACTGGTACTTGGAGATATTTCAAAACCAAATCTCGATCTTCCACCTGATCGCTACGCTGAATTAGTGAATACCACGACCGAAATTTTCCATTTAGCCGCCATTTACAATTTAGAAGTTCCTAAAACGGTTGCGTGGAAAGTGAACGTGATTGGAACCAATAATATGTTAAAATTCGCATTAAAATGCCCCAATCTATCTGTATTTATCTTTTTCAGTTCGATCGTAGCTGTTGGAAAGTTAAAAGGAGAAATCTTTGAGGATAAATTAGAAACAAAGGTGGATTTCCATTTTAATTACTATGAACAAACCAAATTCGCTTCTGAATTACTCGTGCGTAAATATATGGATCGCTTACCCATCATTATCATTCGACCTGGAGCTGTCGTAGGCGATTCCAAAACAGGGATAACCGATAAATTTGATGGATTCTATTATGCTCTTTCCTTTGCTAATATTCTAAAACTGTTTCCTATTTGGATGCCCCACACCCATTTCAATGTTCCCATGGTCCCCGTGGATTATATCGCGGATGCAACATGCCATGTCTCAACACAAGAGGACTGTATTGGGCATTGTTTTCAATTAGGCGAATTTGACCTCACCGCCAATCAATTCCTGGCCTATATCTGTAGCAAGGACGAAACCGGAACAAAAATTCTCATTCCCACTGCCCTGTTTGAATTTATGATTAAATTGCCGTTTTTCAAATATATTTTTCTGAATAAGTCCATTAAAACCATTATGAAAAAAGGATTCCGTATGCCTGCCGAACTATTAGAAGCCATGGACAGTTATAATTTCTGCCACTATCGCACCGATAATCGGAAATATCTCGAACGGGCAGGTATTTCGTGTCCCAAATTTAAACAGTATGCAAAAAATATTACAGCGTTTTTCGCCGAAAACAAAGAGAACCCTGCCCTACGACGATAATTTTTGTATATTATGGAAAAAAAAAGGATTGATAATTATTTTATTCCTTCTGAGTCTTATTTTTCTTATGGACGGCACGAAAGGATAGTATAATTGCCAATAGGAGTGGAGCGGTTATTATGAAGCATAAAATTGTCAGTTGCGTTGAATCTAAGCTTAATGTCGACGATCCACCTGCCGCGGTCATAAGCCACATTGCCAAAATTGCGATAATTGGTAGATAATCTCTCTTTCCCATATTATGGCCTCCATATTGGGAACATTGAGTTCCACAAATTTATTCCGTTCAGCTGGAGGATGGCGGCAAGGATTTGAGCACCTAATAAGATCAGCAAAGTTAATCCCAGAAAAGCAGCTAAATACGCATAAAAGACCGCCGTAGTTTTCTTTCGTCCCCATTTCTCTTCTTTCGGAGGGATTTTATCCCACATGATGGCAAAAAGGAAGATTAATAGAAACCAACCAATGAAATTCGTGAATGGAATTCCTAGAATCCAGAACGTCTCGGCATCTGCTTGTGGCCAGATCCACCAGGCATTTCGTACCGCTATGGGGTCGATCATCAAATCCAAGTTCATAGCAAGTAGCCCGCCTATAGCAGCCCGGGAATAAACACCGTGACTCCCGAATAATTTACTGGCGATATACACAGTCGAATAAGCTATAAAAAACCAGCCCACGCATACCGAAAGCGGCACGGCACCAAACCACAGATAATAGGAATAGGGATTGAACGCATAGGTATCCTGTCCCATTGAATGCCCGAGAATTATCCAGAAATTTTCTTCCAAACCCGTAAAGAGGAAAGAGCCCGAAAAAAAGAGAACCGTTTTCCACCAGCCGAAATGTTTGTAGCAATGGTAAAGGCACAAAAGCGCAATAAGGACCGGGAAAATCTCCCGTGTCAGAATCATTGGATCCCAGCCCGCGTATCCTTTCCAGACCCAAAGAAGGCGATCCCAAAATTCATCGGGGAACCAAATTGGTAACGGCATATTTTTATTCCTTCTATCGCTGTTTCATTCCTGTTAGTGATTGTTTTGATTTAAGTAAATAATTTTATTTTCATATTTTATTAAATGTATGTAATATTTATCACTATGGAATAGAAAGTAATTTCAAGGATTTGGTGAGCGATTTGAGTGAAAATATAGTGCTAATTGAACGTGATGAAGAAAAAAAAATAGCAACCATTAAGATGAACCGATTGGAGAAAAAGAATGCGTTGAATACAGATCTGTTTATGGGGCTTCAAAAGGCAATCGAGGAAGTCGAACGTAGTGATGCGCGCGTAGTTGTTATTACGGGTGGGGCTGATAGTTTCAGTGCCGGAATCGATCTGAAAATGCTGACCGGACAGGCACAAAGCCAAGGAATGGCACCCGCCAGACCCCCCAACTTTCGGTTCTGGCTGAATACTATGCTTCAACCTATCTATACCCGAATTGAGAAAATGGAAAAACCCGTCATTGCCAAAATTAATGGTTATTGTTATGGATCTGGCTTTGAATTGGCAATGGCCTGCGATTTTCGATTTGCCGTGGCATCCGCGACATTTACTATGCCCGAATCCAGGGTGGGAATCATTACAGATGTGGGCGGTGCGATCCGGTTAACCCGGCTTATTGGAATTACATATGCCAAAGATATCATTATGTCCGGACGGACTTTCGGCGCGCAAGAGGCCTATCGCATGGGGATCTTAAACGCGATAGCGAAAGATCTTTCGGAATTGGATCAAATGGTTTCCGCCTATGCCGATGAACTCATTGAAGCTGCCCCTCTGGCGGTCGGGATGGGGAAGAAATTAATCAACCTGTGTTATGGCAAAGACCCCGAATACGGCATGGAACTCGAAGGGCTCGTGAATTCACAACTGCTACAAACCAAAGATTTCTTTTCTGGAGCCGTTGCCCGCTTAGAGAAGAAAAAGCCGGAGTGGAAGGGGAAATAGATATTTCTTATTCCCAAATCAACAGCAAGTGAGTAATGAATATGGATAGAAAGATAATCTTAAAGTGGTTTTTAGTTATTGGTGGCTACGTTGAAATAATTCTGGGCATTGCTTTCATGTTTTTCCCCATTTTATTGAAGGACTCAGGTATACCGATGGGAGTACCGATTTTCACCCAACTGGCGGGTGGCGCGATTCTTTGCTATGGGATCCTCCTCGCGAATAGCGCCAAAGATGTTGAAAAACACTTACTCATTATAAAAACTAACTGTCTCTTACGATTCATTGTTCAACCGCCTGCCGTTTACACGATGTTCGTGTATCCTCCCTTCATCCCATTGCTAATCGGTACGGCAATCTATGATGTCGGCTGGGCAGTCATTGTTTTATACCTATTAAAGAAACAGGGGTTTTTGTAAGCCCTTTATTCTTTTTTTGAGGTTCCATCTTTCCTTTTAAGGTTTAAATTGACAGCGAACCCTATGTAGTTTTGCTAAGATCAATAGTCCTATTATTTTATAAAACTTAATAGGCGCTAACTTCGTGAGTGCCGAGAGGGGTACTTTAGCAGCTTTCCGAACATATTTCCCTAAATCTGCCAAGTTGCAGTGATCATGGAGATAATAGACTTGAATTTTCTCTTTCTTCTTTCGGGCTTCAAAGTAGGGGGTTAATTCGGAAACGGCACAGGGACCATTGACAATGAATGGACCAGGATATTTATCTAATGCCGTTGTATCATGCCCTTTGCCAATGAATCCCACGCAAGGACCGAGCTGGGTATCATGGGTAAAGAGGATAAAATAAAGACCGAGTGTTAAACAGCCCGTCCTACAGGCTTTTTCCGTTCCCTTAATTAAAATCACCCCCTCTGCCGGTTTAAGAGGGATACCTTTGCAGTGTAATTGCATTTGATACTGATCTACCAGATCTTTCGTAGGGAGAATTTTGATAGCCGTCAGATCATTGCATCCCAGTCCTTGGTCCGCAGCTAATTGAATATGCTTCACCTCATCGATGCCTAGCAATTTAGCTCCCACCGTATCAACGGCAACCGGGTCTGTTCCTGCAAGTAATAATCCCAAGGGAATATTCCATTCGGGGGCCATAGCCACCTGACCGTAATCTACGACGGTGGTCGCATCGACCAGATTAAAATCCGGCTTGAATTTACTCAAGATATCGACTACTTTCTCATCGATTAAGTGATGATTATATACCTTCTCATCATCATACAACAGCCCATGTTGATTCTTAATGCAGTTGGTCAGCCCTGTTTGTAAATGCGTTTTTAATTTGGGGATATTAATGTAGGTATTTTCCGCCCGGTGCTCTAGAAGATTCTCATAGAGAATTTTCGGAATGGGGATGGGTTTATCCAACGCTTTGCCGTTAAACTCTACATCAATCGATTTTTGCTCATCCAAGCAAATGGTTTGTGCACCTAATTTTCTGATTCTTTTTCCTAAGTTATCAACGGCAAAACAAAGTCGCGTGAAAAATCCCACTGCTGCATTATCAAATACATAGATATTTTTGGGGTCGATACCGGCTTCTTTTAGAATCTGAATGGTGGCTAATACCACATCCGGTGTCGTAATGGCGGACGGCTCCGGCATGGTCAGATTGACTTTGAGAAAAACCTTCCCCGCTTTTTTCACAATAGCCTCTACTCCGCCAAAGGCATCAAAACACGCCCGAACGCCTTCAATCAAACTCTCTTTAACCGGCTGAATGAAAACCGTAGATTGCATTATAGGGTCCTCATGAAAGGTTTATTTATCACGAAATTGGCTGAGTCGTCCAATTCCGGTGGATAATACGTTCGTAGGATCTATTTTTTCTGTAATGGGCGTCTCAGTGGTGATATTTAAGTATGCTCCTTTCAAGACTTCTTCAAAACTTAAGCCCAAATCTTCTATCTGGACGAACCTGCCCTCTGGATATTTCGTTTGGAACCTCGTATCCGGATCTTTTACGTTTTTTGCATTAGGAAACGTGCTTTCTAATGTTTGTAAAGGGAACGGAATACCCTTTTCACAAATCCCATCTTTATATAATTTGAAGATATCCGCATGAAGATCTTTTACCACTTTCAGGGTAGATTCTTCAAACGGTTGCAGAAATAAATGTCCTTCGGTCGTGAGCCAACTTAACTTGTTGGCAAACCCTTTTCTTCCTTGATAAAAGAACATGCTCAGCATGCTGGGCCAAGGATAGAAATTAAACATATAATCTGGTAATTTGAAAAGTTCTTTAGCTGCCCATCCATCAAAGGTTGACGCAATAGATTCGAAGTTAGAGGGTTCAAAAATCACATTTAAGGCGAAAGAAACCCAAACTGTGGCGGCATAATAAATTGAGGAGGTCCACTGAGGCGTCCTCTCATTCCGAATATCGCGAAATACGTCAATTAATTTCTCAGACGCCTTAACTATATTATTAAACCGCTTGGGAATTTCGCGTAATTTATAGCCTAACTTCAAATGACGGCGATCTAAGAGTTCATCCTCCGGACGGACCAACCACCAATCCACGGGAATCCCATCTTCTAAATGTCCGTTCAATAAGCAGAAAATCTCTCCCGTTACATCATCTAAGGAAATAAAAGTTACATCTGCGCTGTCCCCTGCTAATAATTTCTGCGTCCCTTGGATTAGATCCGCCCGGATGGTTAAACTGGGAATTACGAGGATGTACGATAACACCTTCTCAGGATTTTTGAATTTTCCATCCACTAAATCCTTAGAGGTATTGATCGATTCATTTAAACGCGTTTCAAAGAAATCATATACTCCCATTTTGCATTCATCGATGAATTTTAAGGTACGCTCCCAGCCGTACGTTTGATATACTTCCCAGACGTTAGCCAGAAGCGGCAAGTACGACTTCGCTTTCACTGAATCCGGCACATCATTATAGGTGTATTTCAATCCGATTCACTCCTGAATGAAAGGTAGTAGAAAAAATGGCTTTATAATAATTTCCTATTTCATGCGCTGGTTTAAAAATTCGCATAAATTAAGGTCTATAGTTTCTAAGTAATAGCATACTTTTCTGAAAAATAAAAATCGGGAATTAATCCAAAATTTACTTAAAGAAAGCGTTAAAACTTGAAATATTTTTTTAATAAATCGTGGATTTTTCTTCTAGTTTCGTTGTTCTCATCACTCAGGAGTTGGGCATCCAATAAATTTAGCGTGGGTTGATCTAAGAGTTTTTGAAAGGTCAGTTCGAAGTCCTCAATGCATTTTTGCAATTTATTGTATATCGCTGTATTTGTTTCTCGCGTGAACAAGATCCCAAGGACTTGAGACCCATAATGAAAGATCATTTTAACTTTTCCGAAATCCATAGTTCGCAGAGTCGTAACATATTCCTGTTTAATTATCTCCTTAATTCCATGGGTTGTGGCATAGATAACGCCGCCAATTAAGTACTGGATGATCTTTGTATCTTTGATTTTTCCCGTTGCAGGGCCAAATTCCTGTGAATAAAGTGTGATTCCGTTATTTCGCACAATATACAGCCTTTTAAACGCAAAATTGGATCCTATTTGAACTAATAAACCCGGATACACCCGATTTAAAATAAGTCCACCAATTATGGCGCCTAATAGCGTAATGAACGCATAAATTCGTAATTGAGTAAACACAACTATGCAAAAGGTCGCCATCAGATAGAACCCTAAAATTGTAAGAAATAATACCAGTGGATATCGTTCTTTTTTTTCAAAAATTCTAAACAGTTTTTTGATACTAACCGCATAAAGATGCACCTCTGGAATTAAAAACAAGATAGTACCCCCGATAAAACCAAACCAATCTAATCCTAAATACTTATGTCCCTCTATCCAGAACTCTTTTATAGTTAATGAATACCAGATAAAAATAACGATAAACACTGCGGAAAGATATATTCCAATGGCTAATTTTTCTTTTTTTGAGCGGCTTTCTCCACTGGTTGCCATCAACTCAAAGAAGCAATAAACCGAGATGCTAAAGGCCACACACTCAACTACCCAGATCCCTTGAAATAACCAGTTGATAGGAAAAATTAAATTGAGTAAGAATAATAAGAGCCCAATGAGAAAGAAAAATAAATAAAGAATCGCAAATTTTTCGATATAGCCCTTTTGGCTCCGATAGCTCTGAATATAAAAAAGAAGGAGAATTAAATTTAGAATCAAACATGCCGAGCATAGTATCAGATTCAGCTCAAAAAACATAATTTCAACTCAAACTCTATTAAACTTAAGGCCGCATCTCATTTCTCTTTTTTAACCTAAAAAGATGCGCTATATGAATTGTATTATAGACTTTTAGTATTTAAAATATTCTTTCAATAAAGCGTCTATTTTTTTAGTGAAAGGTTCCTCCTCCTTCATCTCAAAGGCAGAGCCAGGTAGCTTGTCTAACCAATCGTGAAATACTAGTTCAAATTCATCAATGAATTTCTTCAATTTCTCATATAATAGATTATTAACCTCCTGTGAAAACAGAACACCGAATACTGTTTTCCCCATATAAAAAATCATTTTAATCCGGCCGAAATCCATGATTCGTAATTGCATTTCGTGTTCTAGCATCTCTGGCTCTTCTCTCACTATTTCTTTAACGCCATGGGAAATCGCATAAAGAAACCCCCCAATTAAATAGCGTATCATTGTTTTATCAATCGATTCTGTGGTCATTCGTTCAAATTCATGAGAATAGATGGTCTGACCCGCATGGTGAATAATAAAGACGTTTTTAAATGCGAAAGTGAATCCGAGCTGAATTAAAGCCTCCGGATAG
>CAYGYC010000017.1:0-25224 GCA_964353755.1 uncultured archaeon
ATGCCCCGCCACCCCTGTTGGAGGATATTCGCTAAGATTTGCAGCGCGAAAGTGGTCTTCCCGGACCCGGGTTCGCCGTAGAAGTGGATCAAAGCGTCCCGGTGGAAGCCTCCCAGCAAGACCTCATCGAGCAGGGGCAACCCCGTCGAGATCGTGGGGTACTCCTTCGTCCGCAATTTGATGCCCAAGGGGTTATCCGAAAGTCTCAAACCAATTCCCATCTTGCGGTGCATTTTTCATTTTCTGTGCCTTGATATACGCAATGGCATCTTTGGCATTAGTAAAAGTCGCCAAAGCTTCCCCGACCAGTTTCTCCTGGCAGTTGGGGCA
Organism: uncultured archaeon; assembly: GCA_964353755.1. Lineage (GTDB taxonomy): Archaea > Asgardarchaeota > Lokiarchaeia > Helarchaeales > HEL-GB-A > CAYGYC01. The sequence continues at coordinate 331 of CAYGYC010000017.1, forward strand.
GCGGATGGTTTTGTGCTCCGCTCGCTTGTAGGTCAAGGCGTGACAATGCTCGCACTGGAGCACTCGAAACTGTGTTTCTGACATAAAGAAAGTGGGGTAAAAGTGAGGCTTTTTAAAGGTTCCTCTTTTCGTTTTGATTTGTCTTCCATAACCTTTAAAAAGGGGGTACTTTACTGCCCCCCTTTCGGTGATTGAAGTATGGAATGGGATGATTTACTCATGATAAAAACGAATTTGTAGGCTTTGGTGAATTAGGCTATGTCACGCAATACAGAGAAAAAGGTAATGCAAAATGGGTTCGTGATCGACGTGAAGGAATGTTTGGACGCGATCTCCGACAAGGTATTGGGGCAATTGGCGGAGGAGTTCCTGAACGAAACCGATATTCCCTTCATCGAGGGGGCGGTGCTCTGCTTGAAAGATCTCCCCGAGTTTCGGGAGTTTGCGGGGTACCTTCTTAAGGGTGAATCGCTATCGGGCGCCGATATCGAATGGCTGAGGGACGACTTGCAGTCCTACCTTCCCCAAGTTCTGCGGGCGCCCGAGCTCTACCCGAGTTATTTCCAAGCGATTTTGGTAGGCACCATCGTGCAGCAGACAGAGCGCGCGGTTCAGATTCAGGTCGATGCTACCAAGGTGTGGGTCCCCAAATCCGTCCTGTTTACGAAAGTCAATGCCCGGAAGCGCGCCCCGCACCCTTTTATCCTTAGGCCGACATTTATGCGGCGCGCCATTGCCAAGCCGTTTGCAGTGAAAGTGGTGCGCGAGACGGAGAAAGCCGTGATGCTGGCAAATCCGCAAGAGAAGCCCTTTGCCGGTCTCGATGGTACCCCAATCGCGGATACGCCCGACCTGTGGTTCCCGAAATCCGTCATTCTCTCTGCTTATCAAGAGGCGGCAGGGGGGTGGCTGGTCCTCGTGGTAAACTGGTTCGTGCAGAAGCAGGTGGAGTTGAAGCAGGAGAAGGAGCGGCAGGCGCGGGAACCGCAAACCGCCACGGAACGGGTGGAGTTTGACAAGGCAATCGCTGAAATTGAAGGGTTCATCGGCTTGAATAATCTCGTCCAAACCGCGCGGAAAGCCCCCTGCAAAGGGGAGAAGGAACAGATCGTATCCGCCGCGGTCCCGGACGATCACCTGAAAGTCGAAGCCACATGGTACGCCGATTCCCAAACCCTTGTCATCTTCCGGCAGCAGGCGGCAGATCGGGGGGAGACGCTCTATTTCAGCAAGCAGAAACCGGTAGAATACCTGCTATAGGTTATTTTATATTTTATATTCTGTTTTCTTTTCTTAATACCCTCTAATTTTTTTCTTTCGTGTATAGCATCAGTCTCATAATACTATATTTTTCCATCCAAAACCTTTAAAAAGGGAATACTTTACCGCCTCTCTTTCGGTGATATGAAGTATGGAATGGAACAATTTACATACAATCGAAATAATGAGCGACAATACCTGTGAAACATTGATTCAGGAAGGGATTTCCGATGTTACCACGCTCGCGACCATTTCAATTCAGCGATTAGTGACGTTAGGAATTACAAAATCTATGGGTCGGAGGATAATTCAAGAGGCGCGGACGCGCTGTGGTAAAGTCTTTGGCTTTTTAGAAGGGGATGATCTCCTCCAAGAGTTTGGGAAGCGAACCCGATTGACTTCAGGGACCAAAGCCCTTGATGCGCTCTTAGGAGGAAAAGGGTTCGAAACCCAACGTGTCTATGAGATTTATGGTCCAGAGGGTGCCGGGAAATCTACTTTACTCCATCAGCTTGTTTGTACAGCGGCACTGCCTCCAGAGAAAGGGGGATTGGGCGCACCCAGTCTTTATATCGATGCGGATGGCGGTTTTAGTATGGAACGACTACAGCAGATAGCCGCCCATTTTTCCTTGGATCCGCGGCAAATCCATGTCCTACGAGCGACCCCCCCTACGACCGAGTTGTTGCGATACCTGTGTGAGGTAGAGGTTAGAAAGGTGATACAGAAGGTGGAAGCCCGGCTCATCTGCCTGGATACTATTTCCTCGCTGTTTCGCGCAGAATATGGGCCAGATCTTTCTAGCTTTCGAGAGCGGGACTTTACGGTATCCCGAATCATACATAATCTAAAACAAGTAGTCCGAGAAGTAAACGGCATTTTTATTTTTGCGAATCAAATCGAAGCGAACCCGTCACTATGCGCGGTATTTCCTTGGCAACACTGGGGTGGACTGGGGTTTCAAAATACGGATGTCCGTATTCGGATGCGTAACGGGAGTAATGGGGCGCGCGAATTTAAAGTCGATAAAGCGTTGGACCTTCGCCCAGCGGAATGCACGCTTAGATTAGGGGATGGTGGCTTTGCAGATGATATCCCGTGCCTGAAACGGATCAAGCAAGCTGCTGCTCCAACGGATAGTGCTGAAGCAAGGCGCTCATAAAAAATTAATGGTGATTTAAGTAACTATGGAAAAAGAGAAGGAAATGATAAATTGGATAGGACTCAAGCGCAGAACCGTGGTTCAGGCGCTGCTTGATGTAGTGGAAAAGGAGATAGATCGCTTTCTGCAAACAATCAGAGATGAGAATCCCGCGATCGCGGATCACTTCCGAAGCGTAGGCGGATATACGGCTTATGGAGAAAAATTAAAGCGGAGTATTCAGACGGCTGTGCAAGCCCTCTATAAGACGTGGTGTCGGCTACGTTGGGGTCGTCTTACGGACGCAGAACGCCAAGAACTGCGGGATCAAGAGAGGGAAGCCAATTTCCGCCATAGTATTAGTATAGAAATTTTTGCCCGCATGAGAGAATTGGAGAACCGAAATCCGTCAATTAGGAAAGAAAGGTAGTTTGGTTAATTTGCCGATCATAAATAATAGAATTTTTATTATAATTTTTTAAAAATAGAAGCCCTTTTACCGAGCCCCTCCAGGTGTGAAAAACTATGTCGACCGAAGATATATTAGGAGAATGCCGAAAAATGCTCCATACTACTTTAATTTTTCTAAATTGTCAAGCCCCTTTATTTCTTGAATTGATCCAATCCCTTTATTTCTTTAATTTGATTATTATTTAAGATAAGAGTTTTTAATTTAGATAGCTTCTCAAGTCCCTTTATTTCTTTAATATGATTGTAACTTAAATTTAATATTATAGGTTCTTTTATACGCAACGGGAATAAAAAAAATAATAAATACTTTTTTAAGGTAATTGATTTGATTCCTCCGATAAAGGAGTGTGTGGCGTAAGAAAGCGAGAATTAGAAGAGGTGAAGAAAAATGCCGTTTGATCCCCTGTTATTAATCCTTTTTATAATGGGGTCCGCAATGGGCGCCATAATAGCAATCCTTTACAGCGAGCATTTCATTGAGAAACTCCATAAACGCGTCGATGAATTAGAGAATAAACTAATTTGGATTGAAGCATCTTTAAAAGAACGAAAGAATTCTCAATAATTTCCTCTATTTTTTGGAATAATTTTCAGAAACATAAAAGGTTTAGGTAATATAAGCAGAATTTCTTTTTACAATATTTTTAATAAGTCCACCAGAATTTCTTTTGCACATTTCCAATCAATTCACTGCCATATGCCTCTAAAAATTTGTTTAGAAAACTTTTCAGTGATACTTTTCCTATTCGATCTGCCGACATAAAATGGGATTAGGAAACTTTTTTTAGATCCTTTCGACAAAAATCGCCCGGAATGAAACTATTTGGTGATACTTCTAGCAAAAGAAACATTTTAAAGGTATTTCTTTACATAAAAAGTGCATCTTAAAAAAAATAAAATTTTCCCTTTTTTACAACTTTTATCAGAAAAAACTTTTCGATAGAACTTCTAATTTCTAACTCGGTCAGGGAAGCCTCTAGTGTTATCTAAGGGCGTATCATAATTTCGAATATAATGTGAATATTGGGAATTTCATTTTAAAAGTTTATGTTTAATGCCAAAAACATAAAAAAACCCCAGCTTTTCGTCGGAAAAGTGGCAAAAAAAGGTTTTTTATCGGGAGAGAACCAAAAAAAAGTTTTTTTAGTATCAAAAAAAAGTTTTCTGAACAAAATTAGAGGGGCGCAGATGTTCAGGCAGATCACTTTATCCAAAACCTTTAAAAAGGGGACTCTTTACCGAGCCTCTCCAGGTGTGAAAAAGTATGTCAACCGAAGATTTGCAATCATTAGAATCAGTAACCGATGCAACAGCGGAGAAATTACTCCTTGCAGGAATCAGCACGGTAGAAGCCCTCGCCGCGGCAACCATGAAGAAACTGGTCCAGTGTGGACTGGCGAAATCGACGGCTCAGAAAATTCTGGAAGAAGCTCGCGAACGGTGCAATGAAACCTTTGGCTTTGTGACGGGCGAAGACCTAGTACGGCAATATGAGAGACGGCAATACTTGACGACGGGCACAACAGCCTTGGATGGCATTCTCGGTGGAACCGGGTTTGAAACCCAGAAAGTCTACGAGATTTACGGTCCCGAAGGGACGGGGAAATCCACATTGCTTCACCAGCTCGTGTGTACCGCGTTCCTGCCCCCGGATAAGGGCGGGTTGGGCGCGGGCGCGATTTTCATCGACACCGAAGGGACCTTTTCCATTAAAAAAGTGCAGCAGATGGCCCCGCGATTCGGGATCGACCCCGCAGAAATCTCGCGGAACGTCATCAAAGCCGGCCCCCCAACCAGCGACAATCTGCTATATCTGTGCGAAGTGCAATTAGAAAAGCTAGCCCATGAATCCGGCGCCCGGCTGTTCTGCTTGGATTCCATTGCCACGCATTTCCGCGCGGAGTATGGGGCGGAGCGGCAAGGTTTTCCGGAGCGCCAGCAGAAAGCCAACAAGGTCATCCATGCGTTGAAGCGGGTCGCCCAGCAGTCGAACGGCGTTGCCATCATGACGAACCAGGTAACTGCGAACGTGTCCGGCTTTGGGAGACCATTTACCCACTCCATGGGCTACGTGGTCGGGCATGAAGCGCAGGTGCGCATCCTAGTCCAAGTCAAGAATAAAGAGGCGGGGTTACGCGAGTTCCGAATCGATAAAGCCCTCGACCTGCCGCCCGCGGACTGCATTCTCCAAGTGTCCGAAATCGGGTTCACCGATCCGCCCGCCGAGAAGAAGAGAAAGAAAGGGAAGGATGAGGAACCTGAGAAGAAGGGGGACAAGGCGGACGAGAAGAAGGAAGATGCCAAAGAGTCTAAAGAGGGGTCAGGCACCAAATTTACGCACTTCACCACCACCACAGAAGAACCAAAGGCAGAGACAGCAGATCCCCCTGCGGAAGAGAAACCAGAGGCACCATCCGAGAAAACGGAGAAACCTAAACGAACCACCGCGAAAAAGTGATCCTGCAATGATCGTTTCTCTCTATTTTTTTTCTTTTTTCGCACCGCAAGAATGAGGCTCATAAGGTATGTGAATGAAAATGAGAATCAAAACCGGAACGGTACTCGTGGTCCTGATGGTTATAACATTTTTAAGTTATATACCTAGTGGCTGGACCGCTAGCTTTGCGCAGGTCACCACGGGGTATGCGGTGTCCGGGCAAATCTGTTATGTGGAGGGAGGGTTCATCAATAGTTATATGGTTCGGGGGGAGATGAAAATTATTCTAACCGTGCAGACCGCCTCGAATATTAAGTATGAGGAGTCCTATTACCTCCGGAATGACGAGGGTGCCCTCCTGGAGCAAGAAAGCAGGGCGGGAGTCTTCGCTAATCGGATCGATGAGGCAGGGAATTACACCTTGACCTTCGTGGAGATGCCGATTAAGGAGGTGCAGTATTTGAGCACTTTGACCGAATCCGTTCCCGCCCAGTATTTGGGGGTGCGGTATCTCGATATGGAAGGGCAATGGGTCCAGTCTCAGTATTACTGTTATGTGGTCACTAGTGGGCAGACCGTGTTACGCGATGAGTGGTGGTTCGATGCGAATACCGGCACGCTCCTCCGCTTCCTGAAATCGATTGAGATGAACTTTGTCCGGGTGCAGTGGGTGGATTACTACGTGAAGAATACCACGCTTTCGCTAGAAGGGGTCCATCCTGTCACGGCGTTCTTGGGGAATGTGCAAGAGACGTTCTTTGCCGTGATTGGGGCAGTCTGCGTCGGTATAGTGCTCTTCTATTTATTAGTCCAGCAGAAAGCGGGGAAAGGAGGTGCGATAGGTGTTTGATCTCTATGCCTTTGGCGATGTCTGCCTGTCCATTCTTCCCGTCGTCATCTTTGGCTCCCTAATCCTTTCGGCAGTGCTGGGGCACCTAGCCGCGCGGTCCCCCTCCGGGATGCAACTCGCCATTTCCATCAGTTATATTCTCTGTGCGGGGGTCATGGTGCATGAGGCCGCCCACCGCTTGTTCTGTGCGATTTTTGGGGTGAAAGTGAAGGAGACGCGATATTTCTATGTCGACCGCAAGCACACGGAGGAACAAGAATCGGTGAACATTGGGGGTTATGTAGATATTGAAGAGATCTCCAGCACGACCACCGGGATTTTCCTCGGGCTCGCGCCCCTCATTATTAATGGGCTTTGTGTTGCCCTCTTATATTATTACGGCCCGCTGTTGATGGCGACCGTTTATTACCCGCTCTTTGTTTATCTGGGGATTGCCTTAAGTTTGGGCGCCCGCCCCTCGGGAGCGGATTTAAAACTCACCACCCACGCGTTCAAACGGGCGCCCGGACGCGGGATCTTTGAACTAATTTTGTTGTGCATCGTCGGAGTCCTTCTGGGCTACCTCCTCTCTATTCAAGCGAATGTGTGGGTTCTGATAAGTGTGGGGATCACTTGTTTCATAATCATAGTGATGGAAAGTCGGAAGAGAGCGGGCGTAACGCGCCAGCGCTTCGTGCCGAGGGTGTAAAAATGGTAACGACGACCGCCCCGCTGACGAATTTTCCGCCGGAAGTCACCCCTTTCTTTCCTTATATTCCCCGGCCGGGACAAGCGATGCTGGTGAAGGAAATCTACTATGGGGTCCTCTCCAAGAATCAGGTCGCGATTGAGGGGGCGGCAGGAATGGGAAAAACTATCTCTTGCCTTAGTGCGCTCTTGCCATTTTGTGAGCGGGACGGCTGTACTATCCTCTATGTCGCCCGCACGCACACGCAGATGCAACGGGTGATTGAGGAACTCGCCGAGATTCGGAAGAAGGGGCATCCCTTGACTGGGATTTGTCTCACCGGGCGGGCGAATATGTGTCTAAACGCCGAGCTAGAGGATCAAGGACCTGCGGAAGCGATGGAGCTTTGTAAGATCATGCGGAAGAAGCACCAGTGCGACTGGTACGAGAACCTGCTCTCCAAAGAAATTGAGACCGTAGATGGCTGTTTTACCGCGGAATACATCCGCGAGTTTGCGGAGCGCTCGGGCATTTGCCCCTATTTTCTGGGGAAGAAGCTGATCCCGAGCAGTAACGTGATCGCTTTGACCTACCCCTACCTGATCGACCCTTTCATCCGCTCCGTGTTCTTCAAGGATTTGCAGCGGGATGTGAAGGACTGCATCATCGTCTTTGATGAATGTCACAACCTCCCCGATATCGCCATGAATACGATGTCACTCGGTATTTCAGAATCCTCCCTCGAACGGGCCACCAAGGAGTTTCACCGCTATGACCCGCGGGAGGAACGCGTAGCGGTCGGAGTGCTGATCCGCCATTTCCACAAATTCCTCGAAAATTGTAAGCGCACCTACGGGACCACCGATGCCTCTATTGAGGTGGAGGTGGGGGTCGATAAGAAAGCGCTCTTAGATTCCTTCAAGGAATTTGTGACGGAGCACTCGATGGATTTTACTGCCGTGATTCAGGAGATCAAGCAGTTGGGCTGGCAGATTAAGGCGCGACGGATCGATGCCAAGGAATCCCCCTATTCCTCGATTTCCCACTTCGGAGCCTTCCTTGACCATTTTCTCTTCACTTATGATAAGCCTCAGTATTTGCATTATCTTATCCTAACCAAACAGATCTATTATTATATTCGGTGTATTGATTGTCGGGGCATTCTGAAACCCTTGCAAGAGGCGCGCAGTATTGTTTCCATGAGCGGCACGCTGGATCCTATTGAAGCATACCTCGAAATTTGCGGGTTTCCAAGTATGGCGCGGCGACTGGTGCTCCCGTCCCCCTTTGACCAGCGCATGGTAGCGGTGTTGAACGTAAAGGGGATTGATATCTCGTTTTATAAGCGCGTTGCCGCCCAGTATGACCTGTGCGCGAGGCGCTGCCTCGAGGTCGTGCGGGGTACTCCAAAGACGGGGAATACCGCTATTTTCTGTGCTTCCTATGAGGTCCTTGAGGGGTTGTTAGCGACGCCTTTCGCGGATCAGGTGAAACAGCTGAGACGCCCCTTTTACCAGGAGCAGAAAGACCTATCCAGCAAGGACAACAATGACATGATCACCAAGTATAAGGCAGATGGACATGCCGGGAAGGGTGCCGTGCTGGTGGGGGTCTGCGGGGGGCGCAACTCGGAGGGGGTCGACTTCCCGGGTCTCGAGATGTATTCCGTCGTGGTGCTCGGGGTGCCATTAGCCCGGATGACCTATTCCATCAGCACCTTGATTAAATATTACACCGAGCTGTTCGGGTTCTGGAAAGGCAAGGAATATGCCTATACCCTGCCCGCGCTCCGCAAAGCCAACCAGGCGGCAGGACGCCCTATCCGGCGCTTGGATGATTTCGGCGTCATCGTCCTCTTAGACGAGCGCTTCGCCTACCCAAGCTACCGCCGTTACTTGAGCAGTTGGTTAAATGAACATATGGTAATAGTAAATAACGCGGATGGGGTGCTGGAGGCGGAGGTGAACCGCTTTTATGCCACCCATCCCGCACCGAAATCGAAAGGAGGTATGAAGAAATGACCACAGATGAAATGAAGCTGAAGAATTTAGTCTGTACGACTGGATATGAGGAGCAAGTCAGCATCCCCCAAGAGGCTTTTGACGGCGTGGGGCTGTTGATCCTGCGCGATTTGTTAGCGGATCAGTTCGAGAATACGAAACTGCGCGACATTTTCCTCGCGATCTTCCCCTGGATACGTGACGGGTCGGTCTGGTCCCCGTGGCTCCTCTTCAAGAAACTGGCGGAGGACCCCGCGAAGAAAGATCTTGTCAAGGCTCATGGGTCACTACAACACTTCTTGACTGTGCTGGTGAAAATAGAACTCCTCCAATTGAACGATCTGGGTGAGAAGAAAGAGGGGTTTAGCTTGAATCCCACCGTATTACAGCGCTTTGATATGATCCAGCAGGTCCTCAACACGCCTGTGTTTAAGGAGCGTGTGGAATCCTATTACCCCCACCTCTTTATCCTCACCTGCACCGTGGCCCGCGACCTGCGCCGCGCTTTTCCAGAGGCAATAGAATCCCGAATCTTCGACCTGACCCGGGGCTTAGTCGACATCGCGGTGAAGTTGAGTACGACTGACCTCGCGGAGCGCCATACCCTCACCTCGCCTTGTTCGGACTGTGCCTATCCATCCCAAGAGCCGACGGATGAGGACGAGGAGGACTTGCCAGAGGACCTTGGGGAGGAGGGTCTAGCGGATATCAGCGAGCCCGAGGAGAACCCCCCTCTCATTTCATCCAATAATTCTAAACAGGAAGATCCCCCCCATCAAAATCCAGCTGAACCCGTGGCGGGTTCTCCCCAAACCCCGTCTTCCGCACCCAAAGAGGACGAGTGGACTCTTCCTACATTCGAATTCCACCCGAACCCCGTTCAAAAAACAGAGGAGGATAAAACCCCCACAAATCCGCGCCCGAAAGTACCGCCATCCAAACCCAATATGGTTAGTTCTCCTAAGGAAGCCCAGAAACTCAGCCAGGGAAAAGAGGGGGGTGAGAGCGCCACAAATCCGCGCCCGAAAGGACCGCCATCCAGTCCTGATGCGGGTCCTCCCCCTAAGGAACTCTTAAAAGTACCGTCCAACTCACCCAAGCCATCCAATTCCAATGCAGGTACTCCCCCCAAGGAAGCCTTAAAAGTACCGCCGAATCCACCCAAGCCTGTTACGGTCCCGAAAGTCTCTGGTCCGCCCAAGGGTAACAGCGGAGGACAAGATGCACAAGCTAGTACTGTCAAGGAGAGGTCTAAACAGGTAGAAAAGGGCAATGTGAAAAAAGGAGGTATTAAAAACGATAACCCAGACCTACCAATGTACAAGCCGTCCTTATTACCTCAGGTTCGTCGATATATCTATGAGACTGAAAAAGGTGCATCTATGGGAGATATCCTAGCCTTTTTTCAAGGTCTAGGATATTCTGAGATGGATATTCATGATGTGGTAATAAGATTGATTAACGAGGGGGCAATTTGGCAATCAAATGAAAATGGAAAGTATACACGATTAGATTGAAGAAAAGAGGGGGGAGTCAAATAGGCGTTTATATTGTTAACCAGCTACACGAAATAGAATGCTACTTAAAAAAACGGAGGAAATAATGGGAAAGATTAAAAATTTAGATCACCCATTAAAATTAGAATGATTAAAAATTTGGATCGTGAATTAAAATGGGGCTTCCCTGAATTTACGAAACAGGGGCGAAAGGGATTTGCAGAAAATAAGGAATTAGAGAGATTGCTGAAACAGATCCTTGACCTGAAGGGGAATGAGCGCGTATTAGATGTCGGTTGCGGAATAGGGACCCTTTGCAAATTGATTGCACCGCTTTTATCAAGGGGAGAAATTATTGGGATTGACCTTGATCAGGATTTAATAGCATATGGAAAACAGCATTGGGCTCGAGAATTTCAGTTCCAACTGGAGGTGGGCGATGCAAACCATATTGCCTATCCAGACCAATCCTTTGAGATTGTAGTCTCAATGGGACTACTTGAGAATGTATCTAATCCAGAAGTAGTGCTTGATGAAATTGAACGGGTCGTTAAAAAATCGGGCAAATTAATTTTTGTCCATGTTGATATAAACAATTTTGTAATTCGGCCCATAGAAGAGGATATGGCAAAGTATTACCAGGACCTGCGACAGGGTATGCGTCTCGCAGGTGTCGATCTTGATATGGTTCATCTTTTGGCGTATGTCCAACGAGAACATTTACCATTTAAGAAATTCACCCTTCAGCAGGAATCCCGCGTAAAAATTACAGATAAATATATTCAACATGTTGCGGAGAACTCACAGAATTCCTCGCTCGATGAAGCGTTTATGGAGCAAGCTTGTGAATTTAACTATCAGTACCTCAGGTTGATGGGTTGGTCGCGGGAGAAAGTGAGGAATTGTGTAGAGCGGGAATATCTTATAGCCAATTTACTGGAATTTTTGAAAGCGCATCGAGGTCAAGTATTTTATAGGAAAAATCCTATTGATATCTATTGTGTTTATTTTTAAATTGTCTTACACACAGGGGACTACTACGATGTGGTTTGTCTAAAGTGTTCTGCGCGTTCAGAAAGTAAAGTACTCAACTTATTTAATTCCTTCGGGACGGAGTGTAGGAGGGGTGGTGTGACTATTATCGATAGCAGATAGATGCAACTCATGATGACGAATCCCCATTGATAAATGCCCCCCATAAAGGTAAAGGAAAACCCTACGAGTAAAATACCACTGCTACGCCCAATGGTCTGGGCAAGGTTATTGAGCGAAAAAATAGAAGTGCGCATTTCAGGGGGGTTGATTTCTCCAAGAACGGTGAAGGATATTGCAATTAAGCCGGAAAGCATAAAGGCTCCAATAGTGAGGAATATAGCAAAAATAAAAATTAAGGCGATATCTGAAACGGTAAATACTAAAGAATAGGCAAGGATTAAAAAGGGAGGACCAAGAAGAAGGGATTCAATTAGCACCTTTATTTTCCCATTTTTCGAATGCGCAAATTTTTTATCCGCTCGCTTGGTCCAGAAGAGACAGCCAATCGCTTGAGAACTATAAGTGGCGACGAAGAAAAGCACCGCAATAGAAGAAGAAAAGCCGTGGTCATTGACCATCATTCGCGTAAAATAATAGGTGATACTACCGGATGCAATATTCAATGCAAGGTTGAATACGAGAATTAAAAAGTTGGTCCCCTTCTTCAGCATGGAACCGAGACTTTCCCGACTAATATGAAAGTCATAGGCGGCACCCTGAGTAAGAACCGTTTGTAATTCCCGTTCCTGTTGCCCCCGCTTCGGATCTTCGATATTAATGACGAAACCCACGGTAATGAGGCCCATAGTCGCAATAATTACGAATGGTACATTCCAGGGGACAAAATCAACTAAGAGACCCGAAAGTAAAAACCCGAGAGCACCCCCGAACATCGCCGCAATATCCAGTAATCCAAAGACTTTAGCGCGTCCTTCGGGTGGGGTGAGATCCATTGCCATAGAGTAGGCAAGGGGGGTGATGGCAGCATACCCGACAGCAGTTAATATTTGGAAGGTAAGTAATTGGCCATAATTCTTTGCCAAACTGGATAGATACAATCCCGTCGCCCAGATAATAGACGCAAGGATAAGTAAATTTTTTCGAGATGTTGCGTGATTTTTTGATAAGCGATCCTCGAGAGCAACCCAGAAGAAGGCTAGACCCCCTCCAACAAGCAAGAATATTGCGGTTATATTGCCGATGGTCGTCTCACTCTCTAAATCAAATGAATCGGCAATTTTCCCCACTAAGGGACCCAAAAGTAAGATTATACTCCAGGAGAGCAATACTGACAAAAAGAGTACGGCAATATGGGCGTTTTTAGAAGACAAACATATCACTTAAAATGGGCAATTTGCTGGTTAGAAGAAATAACCTCCGGCTTCGATTTGCCAAGGAAGGTCCAGAAATTAGTGCAGAGGATTTGCCGTTTTTGTTCGATGGTGAGATAGGATTCTGGTAAAATAATAAATTCATACAGGTAGTCTGCGGTATCATGGGCAATAATCTCAATTTTAGTGTTAGTTCTTCGGAAGGTAGGCATAGGGAAATCAGTGCCAAAAATATACTTGTGAATTCCTATTCGATGGGTATAGAGAGGATTGAGTAATCCGCCATAGGGGTTTTCAGGGTGACTTTGCCAGTAACACGGGAATTCCGAGGTATCTAAATAAATAGTATCATACCGAGAGGCAATCCAGAATAGAGTGTTATGGAGTGGGGTAGCAAAATGGGTGGCTAACATCCGTAATTTTGGAAATGAATTGGCGAGTTGAATCAGGATTCGAGGATCAGCATGATCCAAATTAACGTCTTGAAAGGGTGTATCGCCGAGATGAATAACCAACGGCATTCCTAATTGTTCAAGCATGCGAAGACTTGCCACACATTTCGAATCGAGAAGCGAATAGCCTTCTATCGCATGGTACTTTATCCCCACCATGCCGGATTTGCGTAATTCTTGGATTTGGTCGGGGGCTGTTTCTGAAGTCATGTTAATTGAGGCGAAGGGAATATAGAACTCTGGATACCGCCGAGCCAATTGTAATACGCGCTGATTCGAGCAATATAAGGGACTGCCCTTTCCGTGAATATTATGTTCGCCAACGGGAAGGATCGCAGCGGCGCCTGAAAATTCTCGGTTTTTTCTATAAAAATCTCGCGGATCAATGAGTGAAATTGTTTCTTCTACTAAATTACGTGGAATCATGGCATGTCCTTCGCTTTCCTGTGCTTTCACCAGCATTTCAGAATTTAATTCGGGGAGATGAATATGCCCATTCACGATATCTTGCGGGGCTATCTGCATTTCCTGTAATTGCTGCTTTAAAATATCCAAGTCCAAAGTTTCGCCTCATAATAAATATTTCAAAATACTATTCACTTTATCATTCAACGGTTGGTTATTTTTCAGGATTTCAGTGATCTGTGTTCGGAGGGCTTTTCGCTGCCCTCGCTTCGCTAGATCGCGATATAAAAGATAATCATAGAGCAAAATTTCCGGGGCGTCTTTCCGGGGTAAGTCGCGCCGGAGGATTACCTTGAAAAGGAGTTCCGAGGCAAGAATGGCTGAAATTGCCCAAACGAAAGGCGATAAACTCCGTCGTGGCGCACCATCCATCATCAATCGTAACCCATCCGAGCTAAAATGAGTATGCACCTCCCGATTGATCTTGCTAATGGCATTGAGAAGGTCCTTATCCAATTGCACTAATTCATCCTTAGTTAATTGATCATAATCCTTAGTGATTTTGAGGTCATAAACTTCTTCATACGAAGGACCCGATGGTTGAAAAATACGGGCATTTATGATCCCTGCTAACGCCCATCCTTCAATGAGCGGAATATTGTGATCCCTACAATACTTTGCCGTAACTAGACTGGAATACACTCCATCAAGGGTGAGCGCTGCTACCTCGACCCCTTTCAACACTTCAGCAGCATTTTGGCTTGTAATAGTCCTGAACTTGTGGATGTCCACATTGGGATTGATCAGGCGCACAAATAATTCCGCGACCTCGATTTTCGGCTGTCCAAAGGTGAAGGGAAACGCCCATGGAACGCGATTTATATTGGTGGGATCAATTACATCCTTATCCACAATCGTGAGCGTTTCTGCACCCGCTCTGACTAACAGTTCAAGGAGGGGCATCCCAATTCCACCAATCCCTAAAATGGCGATGTGCGTCGTTCGGATTTTTTCCTGTTCTTCTTTAGAAAGAATACCTATACCCCGATTACAAATATAATCCCGTATAGTTGGCGCTTTCTCTTTTGCCTCTACAATTAGCGTTTCAAAAAAGTGTGAAATTTGTTGCCAATCCATGCGCTTCACTCTCATTTGCTTTCCAGGAGTTCCAACCTCATATAAGGCATAATTCGTTTGAGCTCTATATATATTATTTTAGACTCTGTAATCAGAATTTTTTCTTATTAATTTCAAATAATTTTACCAACCTTTTATACTAAATTGCAAGGATAATGAAATCAAAAAAGAGTTAGGAGAAATTGGAGAGAAGTTGCTTGTAAAATTAATGAGAAAGGGGTATTTTAAATATTAATTTCTTGAAGAAAGTCCTGAAGAATGCCTTAATATATTCTATCATTACATCATTTTATTTTATTACTGGACTACGAATTATTCCAGGTATATTCTCAAAACCTTCATCAAACGAGTAAATTTCTGTTATTTCTTTTTCTTTCATTAAATATATCGCAAGGGCATCATTAGGATCAACAAGATATTTTCTCGAAAGGTCTATTGAATCCATATATAGCTGTGGCGTAACTGTTACTATTTCAATATTGTTTCTAATTAGTAGATTTGCAATAATATCAATTAAATCTTTTAAATTCAACCCCTTTTTTAAAATATGAACTACGGTTGTGATAAATTCTTCCTCATTATTTTCTAATTTCTTTATGATTTTTTTGGATTCTTCTTTCTTTTTTAAAATTTTTTCACTTAATTCACGTTTTGGTTTATAATAGGCGTAAATAAATATATTAGCGTCTAAGAACTTCATTTATTATTAGAGCTCCAGTAGAATTTTTTTTCAAACTCAGTCCAATCATCAATTATATCGATTCCAAGATCCACTTTATCAAAATAAGAAGTTAAATTTACCTTTTTATATGGATAAATTTTTAAAATGCCTTTTCCCTTGACTATTACTAACTCATTAGCATCTTTCAACTCGGTTTTTAACCAATCTCCCGGTAATGGGATTTTTCCACTTTTATCCACTTTAATAATTTCAAAGTCCATTTTTCTCACTCACCATTAGGCAGTAATAAATTCCATTTTTTGTAATTATATCTTGTTAATTATGTTTATAATCAATCAGTACATTAACGATTTCACATTATTAATTTTCCTCCTATAGAATTATTACTTTTATTACTTTTGGAGGTTGAGTATATCAATCATTCGTGGGGAGCCTGTGCTTTCCAAAGATTGAAAAGCGAAGCGATCCGCGATAGACATTTCCTGGACTTCTTCAAAGATAACTTTCTTCATAGTTTCAACCCAATTTTTATCCTTTAGCAGTATCGGAGCCAGCAGGCATCCCGAGTTTTCATCGGCGTAAATAATTAATTTATTACCTTCCTCTTCCCATCCCCAAATTAGGGGGTACGCCCGACATTGAAGCGGTTTTACCTCATGAATCAAGCAGGTACGACCTTTCAAAAAAATACATTTCCCGTTGATTTTTTTAAGACCATACCACAAATGGGTTTTATTTTTATATCGAATGGTATCAACAGACAGGAACTCCTGAAATTCTTTGGAAAATTCTTTTATTTTCTGCTCAATTTTTTGGATTTCATTACTTGCACAAAAAATGAAACATGGATCTGCACAACATTCCTCATCCGTGCAGCTTTTACATACAAGAAAATAGTTATAACTGATTTCTTTCACTGAAATTAGCGCTTCCATTTAGGGTTTGTTCAGCATTATGATTGACTCTAGAAAGGCTTCTCCTTTTAATACAAAAGATAAGTACAATGACTCCAATACAAATCAGGGAGGGAATTAACCAAGGAATAATAGGGAGCGGTGACGCATCTTGGATAATATTATTTTGGAAAATATTTCCCTCACAGGATTCCGCTTCATAAATTCCAAAATTATTAAAGAGAAAACTGTTGTTTGAAACAAAATTAGAGGTGCTGAAATCTTCTAATCTAAGTCCATAGAAATTATTGATTATTAGGTTATTGGTGAGCATATTGTCGCTGGAGTTTAACAGATTAAGACCGCAAAAATTATTTTTGACTGTATTATTGATGATTTTATTATGGTTAGAGTTATATAAGGAAATACTGTAATCGTCATCAGTGAAGATATTGTCCGATATTGTAATATTAGTGGAACAACCAAGACTTAGACTGTATTTAAACCATTGAATTCCAAAAGAAACAGTATTATTATTTAAATAACCGTTTTTTACATGATTTAAGCTTATTCCACAGTAGTATTGAAATTCTCTGTAACACCAGCAAAACCAATCATATTCGGGTGGATGGTAAGGTAGATAAATAGAACAATTTCTGATTACAAAAAATTTATCCGTATTTTCAATATAAATCCCATAGACACTACGTGATTGATCCCATTCAGGATGAATTGTGATACCGTCATCAATTATTAAATCTTCGATTATATATGGATCCTCTTCGGTTCCATTTCCGGAGGAAGATTTGGCGGCGAGAGCAACATTTCCTTCAATCCATAATCCATCCTGAAATGGTCTTATTGGTGTTTCTAGTGCATTAATTAGGTGAGTTGTTTCAATATCTTTATTACTTTCAAATAGGATTAGTAATATGTTTAGAGAGAGGAGAAGCGTCAAAACCAATATAACCATCTTTCTTTGCATTCTTAAAATAACTTTCACCCGGGCTCCATTTTTTCTACAGGTTCATCAGCAGCGTTATCAGCAGAATCTTGGCTTTTTGGCATATATTCCGGGAGATATTCGCGGTAATAACGGCGGAGCATGAGCCGATCGTAAGCATAACTCACTATTACCATAGCAACCATAATAATTTCGAGAACGAATCCGGTGTAGGGCCTCCAGTCATTAAAATAGACGAAATCCCAAAAGAAATGGAACCAACCATAAGATAAATCGGGGGGATTGATAAAATGAAAATATATTAAAATTTCATATGCAATAAGGACAATAATACTCAATTTGAATAATAATTTGGAATATTTCTTCATTGGCGTCCCAAAATTTCCATAGTTAAAGAGAATTAATCCTGAATAATACAGAATTAAGAAGATAAATCCTAATAAATAAATAAGACTAAGAAGAGCAGTTTTAAGATCAAGGAAAAATAGGTCTATTAAAGATAGGTATTCGTAATAATAAGTTTCAGGAAAGACAAAAACACTTCGCCTGAACCATGGAAAGACAAAACATAGAATCCCTAGAATTAAGGCGATCAAAACAAAACAATTATAAACCTCCCAGAATTTCTTAAATTTATTCAAATTCATCGTAATAACCCCAATTTTAACATTATTTTTCCATTTATGTATTATTTGCGTTACTATTAATGATTAATGGTACATACAATTATTTATCAATTAAAAAAAATTATTTTTCAGGCTATTTCCAATTCTTTTAATTTGAGGTATTTTTGAGGTATATATTCTGGGAGATAATTCTCATAATGTTGTTTGAGGGTTACTCGTTCATAGAGAAAATCCAATAGTAATATACCAATTAAGATACTACTCAAAATAAAAGAGAGAGAAATTTCTACAGGAGGGGGAGTATAGTAGCACCAGGGGGGAGGACAATTTAGAATAATCGGGGGTGGGGTTACAAAAGAATGAGAAAAAACAATAAAATATAAAAAGGATAATACTTGAAATGCCAAAAAACAAATAATAGTCGACGTAAAGAATTCCTCGGAATATTTTTCCATAGGGGTGCCGAAGGAACCGCGATTTTTGAGCACGTTCCCAACAAAATAAAAAATAAGAAAGATATATCCTAATAAATAGATTATTCCCAAAAGTGCAATAAAAAGAGAATGATAAAAAAAGTTTAGCAAATAAAAAAGACCAAGCCCTTGTCTAAACCATCCAAAAAACAAGCAGAGGGTTCCAAGTATCAAGGCAATTATGCTAAACCCTTTATATTTTTCCCAAGACTCCTTGATATTCACATATTGCTGCATAGAACCCCAACTGAAACGTTTGAATAATTTAGAAGTTCGAAAATTTATAAATATTCTGGGTTGATTCTTGAAGATACCCAAATCGACATATTCAGCGGTAGCTTTTTTAGGATCTTTGCGTAAGTTCGCGTAGAAAACATAATTTGTGATGCAATTGCGAATCAGTCCATTTAAAGAATCGATCGCCATTAAGGCGAAATATCTCCCAAAAGATCATATCGCCATTATCTATGGAACAAAGAAAATCACCTGGCAGGAATTGAATGAACGGGTAAATCGATTAGGGAATGGATTACGGAACTTAGGAATAAAAAAAGGTGATAAAGTCGCTATTTTATTTCACAATACGCCTGAATTTGTGGAATCGAATGTAGCTATTCAAGCCATAGGTGCCATTCCAGTACCTGCTAATTATAGATATGTGGCAAGTGAACTGGAATATCTTTTAGATAATAGCGATTCAAAATGCCTCATTTTTGAGGAGGAAGCACTTCCCATTGTCGAGGAGATACGCAATAAAGTCCC
Source organism: uncultured archaeon (assembly GCA_964353755.1). Lineage (GTDB taxonomy): Archaea > Asgardarchaeota > Lokiarchaeia > Helarchaeales > HEL-GB-A > CAYGYC01. Next base: position 19,413 of record CAYGYC010000017.1, read on the forward strand.
TACAGTAAAAATATTCATTTGCCAAGGCGGAAATGGACAAGAAAAATATCTCTCGTATGATGAACTAATCGAAAAGAATTATAATTTGGATTTGAGTGTCCATCCCAGTTTGCTAGGAGATGATCTCGCCCTAATTTGTTACACGGGTGGTACAACCGGTCGAAGTAAAGGCGTTATGCTGAGTTATGATAGCATCCTGTATAATCAAGAAGCGGTCTTCAATTTCCTAATGCAGGTCCTACCTCCCGCCAAGGATGTGGAGTTGGATATTTTCGCGAAAAACGAATTTGAACGGAAGATTGAACTCGCGGCAAACATGTTTGGGGGGTCTATTTTTAGTTTCATGAGCGATCCCACACTCAGGGACAAAGTTTTCGTTTATGAAGCGCCCTTAAAGCATGGTCCAGGATTACCACCGATTGCCTTGGCCACCAAGGAAGGAAAATTGAAACTCTTTGCAGGCAAACCCAAACATTATGATGCAAAGTTATATGGCCATATCGGGGACCACATCCGCGATTTCGTAAATTTATTACCCTATCAATATACCATGAAAGGACGTTCGGAGTTATTCCCCAAATTAGTATGGCGATTTCTTTTAGGTGGTATAAAAATTTCAGGCAACCTCCCCATTCGGTTGGCCATTATCCGCGCCTTAATGAAAGCACCAAAAGAAAAAAACAAATTAACTATGCTTATTATCCCGCCCCTCTTTCATCTGGCGAGTTATGCCCTGTTCATGGTGCAGTGGTTATACAGTGGTAGCCCGATTATCTTTCCGGCCTCCAAGAGCTTTAATCCGCAAGAGGTGCTGGAGCTCATTGATCGAGAAAAAGTAGTATTCCTGTTTCTCGTCCCCACCATGTGGAAACGGCTACTAGAAGAGCCGGATATTGATAAATATAACCTTACTTCCCTACGGGTTGCGGTGACGGGAGCCGCCCTCATGCAAGCCAAATACAAGAAACTTATTCTCCGCCATTTCCCGAATGCGATGGTATTGGATGCCTTTGGGCAGACCGAGATGGCTCCGGTCACCTCAATCAAATTAAGTGCGGAGGAAGAAAAGGTCCAAGACCGGTCTGTGGGAAAACCGCTTGCCGGCATCGAAGTGCGTATCGTCAATGAGGAAGGCATTGATGTGCCTGATGGAGAAATCGGCGAAATCTGGTATCGCGGACCAACCCTTATGAAAGGGTACTATAAGGATGAAGAAAAGACTAAGCTAGCAATTGATGCGCAGGGCTGGTTCCATTCAGGCGACCTCGCCTATCGAGGACCCGATGGAGAAATCTATACGGTCGAACGCAAGAAGGAGTGTATTAACAGCGGTGGAGAGAAAATTTTCCCGCTTGAAGTGGAGGAAGTAATTCTCGACCATCCCAAAGTCGATAATTGCTGTGTCATTGGAATTCCCAATGAAGAATGGGGCGAAACTATCCGGGCAATTGTCGTTCCCAAGAAAGGAGTCATGGATTTGACAGAGGGAGAAATTATTGAATGGTGCAAAGGCAAAATAGCTAGCTATAAAAAACCGCGATCTGTCGTTTTTACGAGGGATTTACCCCTTTCGCCCGTCGGTAAAGTATTACGGGCTAAGATCAAGGAATTATATGGAAAACCTTAAAAAAATAATGAAGTGCAATAGACTTCGGTTCCCCTAACAGAAAATTCACCTTAAAAAGTGGGTTTTCCCATAAATAAAGTGCCGGATGGGTGTGCTAATGAAAAGCAAGGAGCGTGTAAAGCGGGCTTTAACTTTCCATAAGCCGGATCATATTCCAGTATTTAAAGCTCCATTTAATGATGTGTTTGCATTAGCCAATTTACCTCCTAAAACTTGGCAACCCCAGGAGAAAGGGCTTTACCCACACTTGATCACTCCTCTTATCCGTAAATTACGATTGTACCGTTGGAAACGCCCGGCTTGGGCTCCTAAGGACTGGTGGAATTACAAACGAGAAGAAATCGATCAATGGGGTTGCTATTGGATTCATGGGGGGAACGCCGATATAACGATGGGACATCCCGGACGGCCTGCGATTGAAACCTGGGATCAGTTGGATTCGTGGGAAGGCCCAAACACGGCAGATAAAAATGTATATAAATTGTTAGCCCGCCTTTCAAAACTTTTTTTCCGAAAATATAAAGTGGCAATTATTCATGACATTATTTTCATTAATAATCGCGTCTCCATGCTGCGCGGTTTTAATAATTTCTTGATGGATCACTATAAAAATCCGAACCAGCTCCAGCAGTTAATTGCCAAAGTAGCGGACCTCTTTATGAGCAATGTTGAAAAGTTATTAGAATTTAAACCCGATGGGATCTGGGCCTGTGATGATTTGGGAACGCAGCAGGCGCCTTTCTTAAGTGCCGACATGTTCAGGAAGTTCTACGCGGAACCTTATCGGAGAATAATTAAATTTGTTCATGATCACGACTGTACTTTCCATCTGCACAGCTGTGGGAATATAGGCGCCCTTATACCAATCCTCATAGATATTGGGGTCGATGCCTTAGAGTTTGATTCACCCCGTCTAACGGGATTTAACAATCTCCTTAAATTCCGCGGAAAAATCCCCTTTTGGGCTTGCGTAAATATCCAATCCGTCTATCCCCGGGGAACTCCGATAGAAGTTGAGCAAGAAGTTAAAGAAATGATCCAGACTTTTAGCACGGAAGAGGGGGGGTATCTCGCATATTTTTACCCGGATACGCAGGTTTTAAATATTCCAAAGCCAAATATAACAGCCTTTAAATCCGCTTTAAAAAAGTGGGGGCAATACCCTCTTACGTGGTTATCCTAAAGATCATTCGTCTAGCTAATTGCGATGCAATATTGCCTATGAAGTCGATGGTATTATGGTTATTGTGGTTTAAATGATTTGATTCCATAAAAGATCATGAAGATTTTTGTCAACCTTTAAGAAGGGGGAAATATTTCATTGTATAACTACAAACTATTTGAGGTGATTACATGGGTAAAGGTGGTTATGTCTTCATGGTCATAGGCGCACTCCTAATTGCAGTACCAATGATCTACGCGTGGATGATCCTGACAGGGCAAATGCTTCCGCTGATTGTTTTTCCTCACGAACCCGGTATCATTGACCTCTCGAGTCTCTGGAATATTATGATCAATTTCATAATTCTACTCATAATGGTGAAAGCCGGAAGTAGTCTTCTGCAACATGGCGCGAATGCAACAAAATCCGAATCGTAGGACTTGATTGAAAATGGGTGCAGCGAAAGTACTGGGCGGTTTACTGTTCGTAGCAATTGGGATAATTCTGTTAGTGATAGGCATTGGTCCGATTCCGTCGCTCGAAAATATCTCAGTTGTAAGCCGGTGTATGGCATATACGGGCCTCGATTTTGGAACGATGTTAGCATCGTGGGATTTTTCGCCGTTATTTCTAGCTACCGGCTACTTGGAAATTGCCCTTATTATCCCTTATGTGGGGTACCATTACTGTCGAGCGGGTATAAAATCAATGCGACATGCGAAAGCCAAGAAAAATTATTCTATCTCGGAAGCCAAAATAGGGCTTTTAATGGCGGGATTTATCTTTGTATGTGTAGCAGTGGCACTAGTACTTTCCATATTTCTCCAAATTTTGGAGCCTTTCTTTCAATTTCTAGCCGATCTAATACCAGCCTTTTCGTATCCCGGTCTTTTACCCCAAATCCTAATTCCCGTCGTGCTTACCCTACTCATCATTTATTTTCTCTATTGGATCGGCTCTTTAATCATGAAAAGCGGTATTAAAAAGGAGGAAACGATTATATGAGACACAATAAATTAATTCTTGCTTGCTTACTAGTATTGCTCGTATTTGCCTTCATCCCTTCAAAAACTGGAGCTCTTTTGCCAAATTCATTCGATCAAGCCGTGGATGATTATTACTTTCTGAAATGTACGGTGCGTAATAACAGTACCAGTGCGGTTACCGGGTATAGCATTCCTTCTGTCGGGTTGAGTTGGATGATCGAGATCGATTCTATTGTAAATGGTCCTCCATGGGATATCGTAAATGGGTCGGTCTATCAAGAAACCTCAGGTTATTTGGATATTTGGCAACCAACTTCCACCTTTGGAGCAGGTAGCTTTGAATTCGGGCGATATAATAATATTACGCCAGAATACCTAATTGGTTCAAAGCTTGAAAGTCTATTTCCCGTACCCTTTATTATTCCATTGGATATGGTAGCAGTGTTCAATTATACGATCAATGAATCTCTCTCCGCTCATTTCGAGCATTATATGTACCTCAATGGCACCGCATACATGGAACAGTTAAAGGTAATGCTGGGCGAAGATTTTGCCGCGATGATTCCTTTTGATTTATACGGCATTGTAATTGCTTACAACGGGTCTGATTTCTGGATTCCCCGAGGAATGGGTTATGACCCCATCGGTAATAATACGGGAAATGTGCTCTTGGTGGCAGTTTATTTTGACGACGGAGAACTGAATTACCTCCGCGAATCTTGGTGGGACAACACGACTCTTCAATCCGATGGCTTTGGTACCTGGCGTACTATGTACAAGCTAGTTTCCCCTACATGGGAATTGTTCGGAGCTATCTTTGAAGGAGTTTTACCGGGTTCCGGTGGTTCGATGGGTGGAATCCCTGGCTTCCCCTGCACATTGGTCTTTGTAGGGCTGTTAGTGAGCTTAACGATCGTCTATCTGAGAAAACCTAAAAACGAGATTATTTTTTAAATTCTTCCCTTTTTTTTCTTTTTTTTCTTGAATGATAGTTAAAAAATTTTCATTTTCAGGGTGCTAATTCTCTTGCATCCGGTTTCGGTTATTAAATAGGTGTCCTCATTCCCGACAGTGCCATAATCTTTTATGAGCGTCCATGCTTCAAGATCCAGCACATTCCCTGCTTGGAATTTTCGCGGTAGACTTCCATGCATGGGATCAAAGAAATGATATTCTTCCGTGCGTAAGCCGAGGCTATGCGCCATGATGATAAATCGATCATGCCGCCCCGCCTCCTGCCAAGTCTTTTCAGCGATTGCCAGTATTTCCTTCGGCTCAAGACCTGGTTTAATGGCTTTCTGACAAGCATTTTGAACTTGAATGATGGCATCAATGGGATCCCGAACTTCTGCCGGGGGTGTCCCAAGGTAACAATATCGACACACATCGGATACATACCCCCCATAGAAAGCACCGATATCATAACGCATCAGTTGATCCTTCTGGACTTTTACACCCGTTCCGGGAGCTTCAGGATCACTATTTCCTATGGAAAGGGTGAAATGATCCCATCCTTCAGCCCCTTCCTCAATAATGGTCTTTTTAGCAAGCCGGATTAATTCTATATCGCTAATACCCGGTTTCGTAGCATTTATTAGTTGCAGAATAGCTTGTTCCGCGATTCGGGTGGATTCAATAATCCGACGAATTTCCTCTTCGGACTTAATTAATTGCATGTCCAGGAGCAGTTCATCCGCATTGATAAGATTCGTTTGGGGAAAGGTTTCTTTGAGAAATTGTATCACATAAAAAGGTGTTGCACTCTCGACTCCAATTTTTCCCGCGGTAATATTCCCCTTTTTGAGAAACCGTTTTAAGGAGCGCAGCGCATCATTCGGAGTTAGACATCCTTTACAATCTTCAATCCAGGTCAAGGTGCGATCATAGAGATCCCAGAGAATGAGACTTTCCTGCCCATCGGGATAAATAATAACCATGGAGGGATCTTGATTTCACAACGCATAGAGGATAGGATTCATGCCATGATGGCGCACTAAAAGTCCCGATGCATAAAATACATTATCGGGCGAACTGACA
>CAYGYC010000018.1:0-25123 GCA_964353755.1 uncultured archaeon
AATGTATTAGATGCGGCAGGTTCAACAGATAGTGAAGGACGAAGTGTTAAGCCCGGCAGTTGGGATCCCTTGAAAGACGTGGAGTTTTTGGATCATGAAATCGTAATGTGGTTTACTGAAATTGTTAAGCGTGATTGGAAGAAATTTGCTCGGAAAATAGAAGCCGAAAAAATTTCATTTGTAGAGACGATGGTGGAACGATTATCAGGGCTTGGAATTACGAGGAAACAAATAATTGCTGCCATTAAAAAAAGTAATTTACCCCCTGATAAACCGAATAGTTGGTCCAATACGGATATTGATTTATTTGTGAAAAATCTCCAAGCAATAGCGAAACCGATGTTAATCGTGGCCAATAAAATGGATCTGGAACCCGCGAAAGGAAATATCGCCCGAATGAAAAACGAGCTCAAAAGACCGGTCGTTCCAACATGTGCTTTAGGGGAGTATTGGCTTCGACGGTACGCTGAAAAAAGCGTTATTGCCTATAAACCAGGCGATGATACCTTCCAAATATTAAAGCCCGACCAGTTTTCCGAGAAAGAATTACAAATCTTAAACAATTTAAAGAAATTATTTTCGGAATATGGTAGTTTAGGTGTTCAAAAGGTCCTTAATGTGATGGTGTTTGAGATTTTAGATCTGATTCCCGTCTATCCAGTTCACGATGCGCAAACTTATGCTGATAAAGATGGACGCGTTCTACCAGATGTCTATTTAGTAAAGCGTGGAACACCCCTCAGGACGTTTGCGGGAATTATACACACCGATTTTGAAAAATTCTTTATTCATGGCATCGATGCACGGACTAAGAAACGCCTGGGCGAGAATTACGAAGTACAAGAAGGCGATATAATTAAAATCGTTTCGGCTAAATAAATTCCTTATTTTTACTTCTCTTTCATAAAAGCTGCCCAATATTTTCTAATTAGAATCAAAAAAAGGGAAAATTGCTCCAAAATATTCGAAGAGGTAGAAGAATTTTAAAATTTATCCGATCAAATGAATTTAAAAGGGAAATTGGCGAAAGAAGTGGAAGAAAATTTATATTATAAGAGTAAATCCATAAAAATTTACCATGATAATTTTTTATTCGTTGATAAAATAGAACAAAGCTCAGTGGATGTGATAATTACATCTCCGCCTTATAATTTAAGTGTGTCCTATGAATCGTATAACGATGATATTTCGTACGAAGATTATTTGAAATTCACTAAGGATTGGTTGATAAAAGGCTATGATTTAGTGAAAGATGATGGCCGATTATGCCTAAATATACCTCTAGATAAAAATAAGGGCGGGCAACAGAGCGTCTATGCGGATTTTACTACTATTGCTAAAAGTGTTGGTTGGAGATATCATTCGACTATAATCTGGAATGAGCAGAATATATCCCGACGAACTGCATGGGGTTCTTGGATGAAAGCTTCTGCGCCCTATGTGATTGCCCCAGTCGAGGTTATAGTTATCCTTTATAAAAAAAATTGGAAAAAAACTAGTGGAAGTCAACAATCAGATATCACTCGCGATGAATTTATTAATTGGACTAACGGGGTTTGGAATTTCAGTGGAGAAAGTAAAACCAAAATTGGACATCCCACGCCATTTCCTATTGAATTACCGACACGATGTATAAAACTATTTAGTTTTATCGACGATCTGATTCTCGATCCTTTTTTGGGGAGTGGCACTACTTTAATCGCCTGTATGTTGACAAATAGGAAAGGTATTGGAATTGAACTTGAAGAAAAATATTGTAAACTCGCAAAAGAGCGAGTAATGCAGAATACTAAAAAGATGACCAGTTTAATGGATTTTATGAAATGATTCGTATCTTTATTTTTTTCTTCGTTTGAAAGCTTGTAATCCTTCCGTTTTTAACGTAGAAATAAGTTTCTTTGCGTCTTGAGGAGTAACTTGCCCCTGCTTTTCTAAATATTTAATAATTTCTAAAGCTTCTTCTTCGCTTTTAGAGCGGGAAAGTAAAGAATCTAAAGTAGGTTCTTCAGGGGGAAGGACCTCCTCTTCCACCAACTCATCTTCTTCCCATCGAACGGAGTCTACGGGATAACTCCGATTAGGATCACCCATTTCATCTGTTATATGAGGATATTGCTTCTGAAATTCCTCCTCCTCATATCCAACGCCCTCAATAGTATCCAGAAGATCAACATTTTCTTCTTCATAGAGAGATATATTGTCATCATACTGATCAGTAGTACGCTTTACTGGACGTACCGTTTTTCTTGCAATACGTGGGCTTATCTCTTCGTCTACTATCTCAGATTCGAATTCATTAGTCACCATGGCTGGCTTTTCTTTTTTGCTTTGTTTTTTGCCCGATCTAGGTTTCTTGGGTGCCATATAATTTTAAATGAATAAATACTTTAAAAAGTCATGGGTAATCTAAATAATTCATTGGATTTATTTAAAATAATATTAGGTGAGCTTTAGTGGAAAAAATACCGCATAAATCGACATGGAAAGAGAAGCGAAAAAAAGAAGAAGAAATTCCTGTGAAAGAGAACTTAAGTCCGAAAGAATTTGAGCTTCAAGAAAAAATAGAAAAAATTAAAAAATATACAAAAATATGCGCGGTTATCTTGGTTGCGACGCTAGTTGCATTTTTTATTTATCCGTTTGCTATACTTTTTATTAATGTGATAGCGGTGTATTTAATTGTATTTTTAATCTATTTTCCACTTTCTGAGTTATTTAAAAAGGAGAAAAAATAGAACCGTGTGATCGAGCTATGCAAATACGGGAAATTCGCCCTGAAATGACTGGAATCAGCATCAAAGCCCGTGTACTTTTGAAAGAATCGCCACATGCTGTCCGTTCAAAACGTGGGGCAGCCTTACGCGTATGCGAAGTGATCCTGGGTGATATCTCCGGAAGAATACCGTTAACCCTCTGGCAAAAGACCATTTATCTGATAAATGTGAATCAGATCGTAGAGCTAAAAGATGCCTATGCCACAGCGTATCAGGGAATTACGAAATTAACCCTTGGACGAAACGGCACCATAAAAGTAATAGAGGAAGATTCTTCTATTCCCTCCATACATGACCTCTTGAAAGATGTACGAGAAAATTCTCAGCCATGAGTTTGTTGATATAGCGCCAATAGTTTTTTCTTATCGACCTTAACATCGATAAAATCCCAGGGGAGTGGCTCATCCAGAGTGGGAGGAAAAATTTGCGAATCATCGAGTGAATAATTGAATAATTTAGTGATTCTACGCCAAGCACCTAAAGATCCTCCGGTTTGCATGACCTTCAATAAAATTTCCCCTAAATTTTTATTTCCTCTGGAAAGAACACCTTGGATTCGAGCCCAGCGCGGATCTAAAAATTCAAAGTTATAGATTTTTAGAATTCTAATAAATTTTTGAAATGATTTTATGGTCTTCTGGAGCGTATCTAAAGAAGGGAGGGATTCCCATTGAAACGGAGTGTGCGGTTTCGGGATAAAAGGATTAATATTGAGATGAAGCCGATGAGGTGGATACGCTTTCTGAGTTACTGTTTCAAGCAACTTTTTAGTAGCCTCAATATCTTCTTCGGTTTCAGTTGGAAGATTAATTAAAAAATATAATTTAAGGCTTTCAATTTTTGCTTCTGAGCACATAATTAAACTGTTCAGGAGGCGATCGTCTGGGATGGTCTTGCCAATAGCTGAACGCAACCGAGCAGACCCTGATTCCGGCGCTAGAGTAAGGGTTTTAAGACCTGAACTTTTCAACAGTTCTAGGAAAGATTCCGATAAGGATTCTATTCGTAGGGAAGGGAGAACGAAGGTTCCTCCTTGGTCTAAAATATACGCGCATAATTCCTCTAATTGAGGATAATCCGAAAGCGAAGGTCCTATAAGAGTAATTCGATCAATCTTTGACCGTTCAATACCTTCTGCTATAATATTTTTCAGCGTTGATAGAGACCGGGTGCGCATTGGAAGACCTTGATAGCCAATTAAACAAAAGCGGCAGCCCCGCGGACAACCTCGCGCGACCTCCACAAATAAAGATTTACCAAAAGGAGAAGAATCAGAAATGATTTGAGCCGTTGGATGAAAACATACATTCAAATTAGATGCCACCACTTTTGGAATTCGCTCATCCTGATGATATCGAGGAATAAATAAACCAGGAATCTCACAAAAATCCTGAAGCGATTTCTCCCCTTTCTTAAAGGCTAGGAAATATGATACTAATTGGTCTATAATTGGTTCGAGATCCCCCAATACAAAAATGTCCGTAAATGAAAAAACGGGTAATGGGTTTTCCAACGCACAGGGCCCTCCTGCCACTATAAGATGAGAAGTCCGTTTTTCAGCTTGTAGAGGGATTCCGGCAGATGAAATCATTTCTAACATATTAGTATAGTCTAACTCGTATTGGAGGGAAAAGCACACGACATCAAAATTCTTGAGTGGCTGCCCCGATTCTATAGATGTGGGTGGCTTCCTCGGAACATAATAGAATCGCTCACATTGAATAGTTTCAAATGAATTGAATAAAGAATATAATAATTGAATTGCATAACAAGCTATTCCGGCTTGGTAAAGGTTCGGATAGCAAAGCGCTATTTTTAATTCGGTTTTTCGAAAATCTTTTTTAATTATGTTCAATTCAACCATTGTAAAAACTAGAGAAAATGGATTTTTTAATTTTCACGGAAAATTATTAATTTATTTGTGTGCTTTTATTTGTTTGTGTGATTTGAATGAAGTTTTATTCGGTAGAATTCTCTAATAATCTTAGAGACGGTTCTTTAAACCGAAAATCTATCTTATCAAGAAGAGTTGCGAAGAATGGTTAAGTTTATGAGATTATTATACAGTTTAAGAAAAAAATCAAAATTAGTCACATTAATTGCACTAATTTTTCTCTTTTTTATGAGTTTTTTGGGCGAAGCGTTAGCTACAACCGTTAAAAGTGCCCATCATTACAACGATACAGTGCCCGATATTGAACGTCCCGTCTGTGATAATACTTTAGGGGATATGCAAAATCTAAGCGTCAGCTACAAAATGTCGGAAGGCGTTTGCCTTATTAGAGGGATTAATTATTCATATGATAATAATGGTGATACCGGCCCACATAGTGTCGACCTTCAGTTTGTAGGGGATAGTTCTATGGTGACATATTCTGATACGGGTATTCCTCATGTTATTAATGATTCTTGGAGGGCCTTTTATTGTACAGGGCCTATCTATCTACTTGATGATGATCCGGCGATAAATTTCACTGGTACTCAACCTTCATTTAATTGCCTCCTTATTCCAGGAGTTACTCCAAGTACAGGAAACAGTTCCTATAATTACCTCGGAAGTGGATGGAAAGTCGATTCCTATGAATATCTAGTGGATATCCTTTATGAACGAATAATTAGATTAAATATTACAGAATTTATAACAGGAGCGATAACCACAACGGATAATATCGATGCCTATTATGTACCATTAACCGCAGGAGTACCTTATGTTTTTATACTTAATCGGATTTCAGGAACGGGGAATATCACCATGCGCTTAATCGCTAACCAAGAATTGACAAATAATACCTTTGTTACCTCTTTCGGTTCAAGTAGTACCCAGTATATGGGCTATACTTCTTCAAGTAATATAACTCATGTTTTACTAGTAGAGGCTGAGAATGCTACCCTTGATACGGGCGCTTATCAAATCACCTATTTCATAGACAGTCCGCCTACTTCGTCTCATCCAACTGATATCGCTACCACGAAATTTAGCACAGAAACAATTGATTGGTATCTCTATGATAACTATGGCGGGAGCCACTATCGCGTACTCATGAATACCACGCCATCAAATTGGTATACTTGGGTTAATAATACGAATTTACGGTATCCCATCGCCCGCTCAGCCCCGGGTAAATATAATTATACGATCTTATACAATGATACTGGAAATAATTGGGGTACGCCAGATACTGTTTTTGTCACAATTTTGGATAGTCCGCCGACTTCCAACCATCCTATCGATATTATCACTGGGAAAAATCATAATGCGACAATTCCTTGGATTTTACAAGATGATTTCGGGGCAGGCTATTATCGTACTTTTGTAAACTTGACCCCGAGTATATGGCATCCCTGGATTAATAATACAAATTTGAATTATCCTATTAATACATCTGCTATTGGCACATTCGAGTATATAATTCAGTTTAATGATTCAGCTGGGAAAGTAGGAACGACTGATTTAGTGAGGGTGAGAGTGCTAATAGATCTCCCTCCCCAATCCAATCATCCGAATAATATTACCACCTTTGTAAATGCAACCAGATACATCGATTGGATTTTGACCGATTCATTCGGTGCAGGGTACTATCGGGTTTTTATCAACGGAAAACCCCAAAGCTGGAACTCTTGGATAAATAATACGGCTACCCACACGTGGGTGAATACTACTAAAGTGGGCTTTTACAATTATACCATTCAATATAATGATTCAATTGGTCAATGGGGATTATCCAACAGTGTTTTTGTAACGGTCATAATAGATACCCCTCCTAGATCTACTCATCCCAATGACATAACGACTACGAAATCAGGGAAGGAAACAATCGATTGGTATCTTTATGACGATTTTGGATCAAGTCGCTATCGCGTCCTGGTGAATTCTACACCATCAAGTTGGTATTTATGGTCCAATAACACGAATCTGCAATATCCCATCAATCGATCCGTCCCCGGCAAATATAATTACACTATTCTCTATAATGATACTAAAAATAATTGGGGGATTCCCGATACCGTTTTTGTAACGGTCTTGGACACTCCACCGAGCTCCAACCATCCTGATAACATGACTATTCTCCTAAATAATAATGCAACGATTCCCTGGGTTTTAAAAGATGACTATGGTGCGGGATCTTATAGGGTTTCCGTTAATACAAGCCTCGGGATTTGGCGGAAATGGACTAACAATACAAATCTGAATTACCCGATCGATACCGCGACTATTGGGACTTTTAACTATACCATTCGCTACAATGATTCCGTGGGTCAATGGGGAATACCCAGTACCGTGATCATTACTATTAGATCCTTTCTACCTCAGCGCCTTGCTTCTTCCAATACTCCAGTCAATTTGACTTGTAGTTTGAACGGAACTTCAGCAGGTACTCAAAATGGGTTTTCAATTTCTGTCGGGGGGTGGAATAGCACTTTTATAAGTGCCAGCGTTTCAAATGTTACCTTGTTTAACTATTTGTATCGGGTTGAAGAAAATATGCTATCATCTTCTCCCGTGAATACACAACAATGGGTAATGGGCTTTACGGTCACGGATAGCTGTAAATTAGATGTCATAGATTTTATCTATTCAACTGCTCTGGCGAGCATTCCAAACCCAAGGGTAACAATCTACAATGCAACTTACAATCCGGTCAGGAACAACGCAGTTCCTGATAAGCTAATCTATAATAAAACGGAAAAATCTCTTTCCGTGACTTATTATATTCCGCGCTGGGTTTCAATAAATCCTTCTCCTTATTGGAATGGCACCCTTTCGGAAGTAGTCCTCCTAAATATAAATAAAACCTATAAAAACACCTTTTTTATTGGAATCAGTGCTTCCCCTTCCGATACTCTAAATTGGTATAGAGATAATGATGCTGGCGATGCCGATGGCGATGCGGGAATTGCTTACTCCTATACAGGCGGTCAATGGATCAATAATTCGTTCGATCTCACCTTACGATTGTCTTTAAAGCCTTTGGCAAGCCTATTACCCCCTTACAAATTAGCCATGACTATTAATTCCAAATTAATAACCAGAACGGGGACTTGGAATAACTCGGCTTTTCTGAACTCGAAAGGAGCTTCATCTATTTCGATGAATGTCTCCAGTTCCTGGTATTCAATTGCCTATACTGTAAATTGGACCACTAACCTTCAAAATATAACCCGTGCAAAAACAACGGTATATGGTCAAATTTTGAATAACAAAACGGTATGGGAAGTTAAAATACAAGTTAGGTTCGTTCCAGGATCGTGGAAGCGCGCAATCAACATTACGCTTTCGATCGCATGGAATACAACGGCTGTCTATAGAGGAGTGGTAGAACACAGTAAATGGGACGAAATAACGAGTAAATTCAAAAAATCATTAATAATTCGAGATGCTACAGATGCCATCTGGCAAATTCTCTGTGATGGGCATAACTGGATTTCAAGCATAACAGTTAACAAGGAGGATCTCTACACCTTAGATACTATTCTTGTGAATGCGCATTTAATTCTCCCTGTTTATGATTCGAGCAATAATGCCCGGTTAAATATAACAACCCCCTCGCAAAAAGTTCTTAGTTCTTATACTGAGAAAGGAATAGGCATGCTCATCAATTTTACATGGAGTATTCGTCAAAGCATTCATACCAATGGTCCCTATCAATTAACCATAATATGGTTTAATGGGACCGAAGTAGGTCTATGGCGCCTTGATATGGAAGTATATAATTCAACAACATTGTCAGTCGTATATCCTCCCCATGTGGGCTCTATTATCGAAATTTCAAGGGGCAGTATATTTAATCTTATTTTGTATTATAATATGTCCTATTGGAATGGCGCTTGGAGAACCCTCTATCTACAAGATATTATGGGCGCCCAGGTTACTTATTCTTACAGAGGATCCGCTCCACAACCCCTAAATAAAATTTTCTATTTAAATCAATGGGGATGGACTATCCAACTTACCGCCCCCGAGTCAATGGGCGACTATCCCCTCTACATTAATGCCACTGGATGGCAAAATATTCAAAATTACACCAACTTTTTTATTATTCTCAGGGTTGCCCAATATGAAACGCAATTAATCTTTAATGATACCGCTAAAGAAACATATTGGAATACGCCTATTGCTTTTACTTTTACCTACTCTAATTTAACGAACTACCCTGTTGTAGCAGATAATATCTCAATTGAGTGGAAGTATAATTTTGATTCACTTTATCGCGGTCAGTTAATAGAAGGATATAATTATACTTTGACCTATAATGAAGTAATAGGGGTTTACACGATTGTTTTCGCTAACTTTTCAGCACATATCTACAATCTTAAATTTTATATAGATGCAAATGCCTATCAAGGACAAGAAGCCTTTTTAAATTTGATATTTAACAATAGAACAACTACCTTAAATCAAGTTACCGCTATCCCACGACTTTTGTATCAATTAAATGGGACAGTTACCTTAACCATTTATTATAAAGATTCGATAAATAATCAAGGGATAATAACCGCGACAATCCAGTCAAATTGGTCTATCTTTAGAAATTATTCTGTGAAAGATATCGGACTAGGTTATTATAATGTTACATTGAATATTTCGCGGGTGCTTGTGGGGAATTATTCAGTCTTAATAAGTGCAAGTCAAAAATCATATGAAATGGCGAATCTAGTCCTTCATTTAGAGATTTATGGATATGCCACAACGGTAACATCCCTAGTTGCCGCGAATTTAACAGGGAATTACGCAATTATCTACGCCAAAGAGAATTGGACGGTGACATTTAAATACATAAATGTATCAAACGGAAAAGGGATATCAAATGCACTAATATCTGCTCAAATAGGTGGATATTCATTTGTGTGGAAAAATATCTTTGGAGGAAATTATACTCTATGGGTCGATACCACTAAATTACCATTGCCTATGGCTGGAAAAAATTACACCTTGCAGATCTCTATTGGGAAAACATTTTATCAATGGCAACGTTTCAATATTACTCTAAATGTCAAAGCACTACCTTCTCAACTCTACCCTCTAAAATTGACCATCAACGCGGAAATAAATGACTTTATAGAAGTGCAGGTTCAACTAAATGATACTTATAATCACCGAGGACTCTCGGGATTGGTCTGGTACCAACTGCAGGGCAAAAAGTACCAGATGATTCCGGGTGAAAAGGTGGGATTATATTATTCAATAATTAACCTAACCAATTATGTTCCTAATGTATATACTATTCAAATTACCTCCTGGGTCGCAGATTATCAAAATGCCAGCACGACTATTACTTTGCGCGTTAGATTAGTTAATTATACTTTACTGCTTCGAGCACCTTCTCATATCACAGGGGGCAATAACTTGACCATTCAAGCGGATTTATTCAACGGGACGCATTTTATCGGAAATGCTTTAATAAATTTCACGATTCGGATAGTATTACAAAACGATACGGAACTTCTAATTCATTTAAGTAGTCGAACCGCCTCCAATGGGACCGCATCAGTCATCTATCTAATTCCGAAAACGGCCATTTCTGTGTATATCGTAGCCTTCTATCAAAGGGAAAGAGGAACTATAATAAACTCAAACATTCAAATCGTGACTGCCATTGATCCTTGGCTTTTCACATTAGACAACATATTTCTGTTAATAATCATCGCTTTCATAATGGGTTATGTGCTTATTTTGGGAGTTTATCTCTATCGTAAAAAACTAAGACCGAAGCTTATGTCCGTTGAATCTAAAAAACGTAATCTCCTGCAACAAAGAGCTGAGAACAGGCGAGAAATTGAACTTCTTACCCAGGATATAAAAAGGAGTCGGGCCGAAACTTTAAAGGAAACTGAGATCGCAAAAACAAATCTAGATTTCGGTAAAGCCGCAAAATTATATGAAAAGGCAGGAAATCTAACTTTAGAATTAGCTGATAAAAGTGTTGCGAGAGAATTTTTCCTCCTCTCCAAGGATATGCAAAAACAAGCCGATTCGAGACTTCAAGAAAGAGAATTGAAAGAACGAAGAGAAAAACTTTTAGAAAGAGCTAGGGAATCCATTAGGGAGAGAGATGTGGTCGAAGCGGCTCGAAATTATCGGCAAGTAGCTGAAATTTCACGCATGTTAGGGGAAATCGATCAAGCGGATAAGTTTCTAAAATTAGCGGATGCTGCCCATGAGCGGGTCGAAGCTTTGAAAGAAGGAGATTTAAGGAAAAAGAGTGGGATATTTTTATCAAAAGCAGATAAAGCCATGGGAAAGCAAGAATTTCTTGAAGCCGCTGAAAACTTTGAAGAAGCGGCTAAGCTAATGCTCATCCTTGGAGAAGAAGAAGGTGTGAATCGCTTTGTAGGATGGGCAAAGTTAGCTAGAGAGAGGGATGCCGTAACAGGTGAAAAACCAAAAGAACAATGGCTGGAGGATTTGAAACAAAAGCAATTATTGCTGAGTACTAAAGCAAAAGGGTCAGCGAGAGAGAGAAATTTTGAAGAAGCCATTAAAGATTACTCTACGCTCACAATCTATGCTATGGAATTAGGCGATTCAGAGCAGATTGAAAAATTAAAGAAAAATATCGAATTTTGTCGAAAACAAGCCTCTATGAAAGAATTAAGTCCAGAAATACTCAGTTTAATGAATGAACGCAAAGAATTATTGCAAAAAGCGGAAGATGCGGTAAAAACTAACCGCTTTGCCATTGTTGCAAAATATTATGCCCGCATTGCCGAAATTTCAGAAATTGTTGATGGAAAGGAAGTGGCTAGGAGTTATCAACGCCAAGCAGCTTATTATTCAGAAAAAGTCCAAGAGAAAAAGGTGGTAGAAAAAGCACAGAAAGAAGAAGAACTTAAAAGAATTTCTCCTAAGATTCCTTCTAAACCAGTTCTCGAAATTTCAGAAGATGAAATAGAAGAAACAAAAGCTAAACTTGCTGAAACGGTGAAAGGTGCAAGAGAAGCACAACGAACAGGAAAAAATGTGTTAGCAAAAGAACTTTATGAAAAGGCTGCCCCTATCGCGGCATCACTTAAAGATAAAGAAAGTGAATCGCGCTATAAACAAAAAGCTGAAGAAATAGGAATTCTTAAGCCACCAAAAGCTATGGAAAGTGAAACAGATGTCCGCAGAAAAATTAGTGATTTAACGCTGAAAGCAGAGAAAGCCATTCAAAAGAAGAAATTTAGTGAAGCAAAAAATCTGTATGAAGAAATTTCAGAATTATTCATCCAATTAGGGGATGACGAAGCAGCAAACTCCTTCTTAGAAAGAGCAAATTCCGTAAGACGGCTTATCAAATAACAATTGAAATTATATTTTTGTTTGTTTCTTTTCTATATACTTCGTATTGGCTGGAATGTCTTTCCAAATATTAGTGTTGGGACCAATAATGCTGTTTGAACCGACTTTCACCCCCGGCATGAGCGTCGTTCCAATACCCGTCTGCACGAAATCGCCGATAATAGCCCCCATCTTCTTTCGCCCGCTATCCACTAATTCACCCTTAATTGTGACCGGCACTGTTTTTTTATCAAACCGGAGATTCGCGGTTATAGTACCCGCGCCCAGATTGACATGACTGCCAATAATGCTATCCCCGATGTACGAAAGGTGTGGAATACTGGTATGATCGAAGATCACACTGTTTTTAATCTCACATGCATGCCCTATTCGCACCTGATTTCCAATACTGCAATAGTCCCGAATATAACAATTAGGCCCGATGTCCGAATTCTTTCCTATTATGAGAGGACCTACTAAATAAGACCCAGACCGAATTATAGTCCCTTCTCCCACGCCTACTTGACCGATAATTCTAACATTCTCCTCAATTGTCCCTTGGTTTGTCAATTCCATGTGATTCAAAAGGTATTGATTCGCATCCAATACATCCCAGGGTTTTCCTATATCTAACCAAAAATCTTCAATTTTAAAAATTTTAATGGAATCGCCTTGATCCACCAAAATTTGAAGGGAACTGGTAATTTCAATTTCCCCCCGAGGTGATTTTGGTGTTTGTGCTATGGCTTCAAATATTTGCGGACTGAAAATATATAAGCCGGCATTTGTATAAGGTTCTGCAGGTAAAATATCCGGTGATGGTTTTTCAATGATTTTAACGACTTTTTCAGTATTCTTTTCAAAAAAAACGATTCCATAACTCGAGGGGTCTGGACTTTTCGTAATAGACAAGAGCGGTGTATGTGATTTCTCATATTTTTTAAGTAACCGAGAAAAAGTAGTCGGCGAAAGGAGGATATCGCCATTCATCATTAAAAAGTCGTCTGATTGAATAAAATCCTTAGCTAAATATGTCGCATGACCCGTTCCTAACTGAACTTCCTGAGTTATATAGTCTATTTTCAAACCAAAGTGGGATCCATCTTGAAAATATTCCGAGATTTGTTCTTGTTTATATCCCACAATTAGAATAATTTCCGAAATCCCAGCTTCCCTTAAATATTCTAAGATAATTTGTAAATGCGGTTTTGTAGTGATCGGAATCATGGGTTTCGGTCTTGTGGAAGTAAGAGGCTGGAGTCTTTTACCTTCACCCGCACATAACACCACTGCTTTCATATGCTGCTCACTATGAATTTTTAAATTGATTATGTTAAATAAGCATAATGAGTATATATAACTCAATTGAAAGTGAAAAGTGAAAGAAGGCTGATTTTATTTCTTTTGTTTCAAGAAGATGAGATTGTAAACTTGTTCCTCTAATTTATTAATTTTCGCTTCTTTTTCCATTACCGCGCCCTGTAGCATTAGAATTTCTTTATCCAGTAAAGAAGTCTTATCCTTTTCTTCTTGTAATACCTCTTGTAATTCCATCATTTGTCTGGTCAGCTGTCGAATGGTATCATCTCTGGCGTCCGCGGTTTTACCTAATTCCTGTTGGGCTAGTTCTAATTTCTTATTCAGTACGTTGAGATAGGTTTTCAGGGAATTTATCTCTTCTGTCCGCTTTTTTATCTCGTTTGTCATTTGAAGACATATTACAGGCAGCTGATCTACTTGTGCCTGCAATTCTTTGATTTCCGTCTCCTTTTGTTGGATAATTTTCTCTTGCTGATTTAATTCAACTTGAAATTCTTCGTATTGATACAATTTACCCATACCTGCTCGTTCTAAAATGCTGTGGGAAGCTTCAATTCGGTCATCCTTGTCTCGAAGTTCGCCCTGTTGTTTTTCAATCGTGCTCTGGAGGTCTTCTTTTTGTGATCGCAAGTTTACTATTGTTTGTTCGAGGACTGGTGCGACTTGTCCCTTGAATATGGATACTTGCGTCTCAATATCTTGAATCGTCTTTTCTAATTCCACAATTTTATTATCGCGTTCAATGATCAGTTCCCCTCTAATCCGTAATTCTACCGATAGCCCGTCTAATTTTGCTTGAAGCTCTTTAATCAGTTGAAGATTTTCAGAAAATTCGTCCCGTTGTTTTGAGAGATCAACCTTTTCTGCTGTATATTTTACTTCAGAACTTGTTTCTTGTTTCTCGTCTCGACTCTTTTCTCGTGGTTTCTCCCCTTTCTGTAAGGCTGTTAGTCGTAATCTCTGCCAGAAGAAAAAAATTACGAAAACAACAGCGATGCCGCCAAGCATTGCTATTAAAAGAATCTCAACCAAGGCGATAGAATCTCACCTAATTTATAAATTTTCTACTCATCATTGTGGTTCCCAACATAAAAAGATTAGTGTTTGAATTAGAGAGTTAATTAGAAGAACCTTAAAAAAATTAATGCTTCAATTAGAAGAATTGAAAATTCAGGCGGGTGAGGGCTCAGGCACAGGTTCTTGGAGTATTTTCGTTTTCATTATTTCAGACTTTCTAATAGGGACGATTACTTTCGCTCGATTATATATTTCACTGCCCAGTTTTCCAAGCACGCAATCCTGCACAAATTCAGGAAATGTTAATTTTCCTGCCCTTTCCTCGATAACTTCATTCATAATTCTGCGGATTGCTCTTTGCTGACTGGCTTTTGCTCGCTTTTGGGTGAATATAATCGCTTCAATTCTGATCTTGTATTTCGCGTCGGAATTAACTGCCTTTAAATAGGTGTTAAAAATCCCGTCGATCCGGCTAGTGGTTCTCCGTACTAAAGAGCGCAAATAATCGCGCGTAAAGTCGTGCCCCCAGAATTTAGTATTGGCAATTGTTCCTTCAATAGATTCAACTTTGAATGTCATTTTAATGTGTGTTTGGGAGTAATCATTTGTGATATCATAGAGCGTAGTTTCCACAGTCCTTCCAATAACATCTGTACTGGATGGAATAAGTGCAATTTGCACATTTCCAAAAAACTTTGGCGTTAATACTGCAAACCAGTTCTTATCTTTCCAGCGCTCTACGACGACATCTTTTCTTCTCGCTTTTGGCACTTAGATTTCCTCGATTTTCTCTTATTTTTGTCTTTTAATGAAGTATCTTTTCTATTTTTGATTGTTTTACTTCATCAATTCAGACTATTATTGATTCAGATATTAAAGACGCTATTTAAAAGTTTTCGTTTTAAATCATATTAATTATTTGGGTTTGGTTATTTGTTCCTTAATGATTTTATTTAAGGTTTCAATAAAGGATTTATCTTGTGCTGATTTAATTCGGGTGCCCGCGGCGGCATCATGACCACCTGCGAGGAACTGGGAAGGATCCAATCCTAATTGGGAAATGGCTTTACGAAGAGCCTTACCCAAATGAAGGCCTTTTTGAATATACTTATCAGGAGCACGGGCTGAAACTTTGTAAATTTCCTTATCGGAATTAGCAAACCCCACTAACACTTTATTGACCAGTTTGGTTTTCACAGCGATAGTGGTGATAGTTCCAATCATGCGTTCATCCAATTGGTCGCCCCCATAAAAATATTGGATGTGATCCGTCTCCTGAATTTTTCCAGGGTGTTTTAAAGATTCCAGGAATGAATCTACTGTTTTCTGATATGTCATAAGAAGATCTTGAGCGCGCCGATACTGAATATCCCGATCACCCATACAAACGGCTACACCAATGCCTGCATTTCGAGTTCGGCCACATGCATTCAATAATTCTGCAAATTCCCGTGGATCCTTTAGATATATTTCAGTTTCTTTCGTTAAAATGTAATTGGTACTTACTAAATTACTAGCCTGCTCTGAGTTCCCACCATGGGTTAGAATTAATTGGGTTAGCTGCGTGGTTAAATTTCGTTTCTCCTCCATCGTTAAATCCGAAATGGTGCGCCAATTTTCACCTGCTCGAAGCGGAATTCCAATTGAGCCGAAGAACCGTACGCAAGCTTCTTCATTTCCAGTGAGCCCCGGTAGAAATGGTTCAGTCGTTTCCATTAATGCGTGAGGAATTGGCTTCATTTCGCGATATTGAAAATAGAGATCCTTTTCAATTTTCAGAAGATTTTCTTTTACGCCAACTTCTGCAATTTTAGCATTCACTCCTTTAAGAGAATGCTGTTTTTCTCTATCCTGCGTATCTCCTACGGCGCCTACAATGGCTAGTGGCAATAGATCTAAATTTTTTTGCGGATCTAAGGTATGAGCAAATAAGAAACTCATACCCGCTCCACTGATTTCATTTGATCCATCAATTCCAAAGATATGGGAATTGATTTCAATGATATTAGCCGATTTTGCTGGATAATTGAGCGGTTCATGGTGATCTAATAAAATCACGTCTTCTGTCGAAAAGAATTTCGTAAGCGCCTCTACCTGACCACTCCCAAAATCGGAAAAAATATAACATTTATGTTGTTCTTTAGCCAAAGCTTCTATAAACTCTGGATCTAGTTGGCGCAGAATTCGCAGATGAAAGCGCGCTTTTAAACGCGAAAGCGCGGAACAAAGAATCCCTGCTGCTGCAATGCCATCCGCATCAATATGGCTTGAAACTCGAATCAATTCATTAGATTGTATCCTAAACTTCAATTTTTCTACGGCTACTTCTAAAGTCTCCCGTAACTTATCAGGTAAATTAAATAAATTCATTTTTTAAGTAGGCACCATTAGGATTCATTTTTATTCTGCTAATATTTGGATTTCTCTATTTTGGAATGTAAATAATAGGTAAGGATTTAAATAAGAGAATAAGAGAAATGAGAATAAAGTAGAAAAGCGGGAGAAAATTACGCCTATCGAATTAAAATGGCAGCTTTCTTCCAATCATATTTCCAATCTTTGGGCAGTACCTTTGTGTTCCGGTAATATTTCGAAAGTCGGTGAATCATACTTTCTATGAGAATGAGCCCACGTTTCGAAGATAAATCTTTTCGTCTCTCCTCTAAATGACGCCGAAGATTAATGGCTCTTTTAATTAAATTCGTGATGTCCTCTGGAAGATTTGGCTTCAAGTTCCTCTCTACTAAAATTTGAAGAATTGTCTTATTAGTGATTAATTTTACCATAGGTATCCCATATTGATCCCGTAAGATCATTCCGATCATCGAGGGATTATGCCCTTCTCGGGATAATTTTATGACTAAGTCTTCTACTTCCTCTACAGAACGCGTCGAACACCACTCCGGTGATTTCGCGTGCGGCGGTCGTTTGCTTCCTGATTTACCTTTCTTACGACTCATCATTCGGGCCGTTTTTACATCACCTAAAGAATAGCCATTACTTTAATTGTAAAAGATCGGATCTCTTTTAAAAATTTCTTTACAGATTTTTACTTAAAGAAGTAAAAAAAACTAGCTATAAAACATTAACTAGGTCATAAAATTGGATGTACTATTAGATAAGATACTTGTAATAGACGTGGAAGCAACCTGTTGGCAAGGAGATCCTCCGCTTGGACAAGAAAAAGAGATTATCGAAATTGGAATTTGTTTGATCGATATCAAAGACCTAAAAAGAATAGACATGAGCAAACGCGGGATTATCGTGAGACCTGAAAAATCTACGGTCAGCGATTATTGTGTGCAACTAGTCAATTTAACTCAAGACCAAGTGGAAAAGGGAATCCTATTAAAAGAAGCCTGTGAAATTTTGAAAAAAGAATACCTTTCAAATAAACGGACTTGGGCCAGTTGGGGCGCTTATGATCGACGCAAATTTGAGGAAGAATGCAGATCCAAAAAGATTGGATATCCCTTCAGTTCCCGCCATATAAATGTAAAGAACCTGTTTGCCGTCGCGATGGGATTAAAGCACGAAGTGGATTTAAGCGAAGCCATGCAAATGATCAATTGTCCTTTTGTGGGAAGGGTGCACCGAGCGGCAGATGATACCTACAATATCGCACTCATTTTAGATAAACTATTATTAAGGGCAAGGGAAAAAACGAATTAACTAACCCTTTATTATAGTATTCCAATATATAGCCATTTTTCCAATACTTTTTCGCCGATGTGACACTTGATTTTTCTCTTGTATGGTCATCTGGGCGTAAGTTCGTGTATTATCGTTTTCGTTGGGAATAAAAATTGGATCATACCCCCATCCTTTATTTATTGATTCAGAATGTGCAATAACTCCTTTAGTTTCCCCTATAAAAGTAACAGATTTAGTATCGGAGATGATTAATGCGGTAGCCGTTCGGAAAGTTGCGCCCCGCTTATCTTTTCCTTTCAATAGCTGAAGAACACCCGAATTCCCAATGGTTTTGAAAACATATGAAGCATAAGGACCGGGAAAGCCATTGAGGCATTCAATAAAAAGTCCGGTATCCTCTACAAAAAGTGGTTCATGCAGCTCAGAAAAGGCTTGTCTAGCACGGAATAAAGCAATCTCTTCTAATGAATCTGATTGGATTTCAAGCACTTCATGTTGATGAAACTTGATTTGAATGTGATATTCGTTTAATATTTGTTCAATTTCTTGAAATTTGTGAATATTGCTACTAACAAAAAATAATTTCAAATGGGTTCCTCCTACTTAATCCGAACTTATTAAAGCATCTCCTTGAATCATTCCATATATTAAATTATCTGCAACTAGTAGCAAAATCATATTTTTGACGACTTCTACAGGAATTTCTAACCGTTGCGAAATATCATTCAACGGGATCACTTTATCCGTTTTCATTCGGGTCTTTAGATAATTAAGAACCAAATCTTTCGACAGTTCAAACACTTCTTCATCTTCATATTTGTTTTCTTCTAATTGTTGCCTCACAGTTTTCTCAATAAATTTCACATCTTCTTCCGTAAAAGCCTCATCAGTTAATGGAATTTCCTCCTCTTTGTCCTCTGAAGAAGTTTCTGTTTTATAGTGGGATTGAATGGTTATAATTATCAGATATAGTAAGGATAGGGCCGCTAACGGCAGGACTACACAATCGACGAGAATTAGCGCCCATAAAGGCGTTGCATGAAGATTTAACATATTCGTAAATTGTGGAATAACCCATACACCAAAAAATACGATCACCAAAATAACGGCAAGGGTATAATAAAGATCCTTCTTTTCGAGCACGGTTTCACCCAATATTCGTTTTTATTCCAATACTTTGTAATTCACATTTAAAGACAATTTTCCCCAGTCTAAAATTTTAAGTATGTTAAAAAAATATAAATAACTCATCTTTAAAAAAGATTCAATCAATTGAAAAATTTTTAAAAAAATTTTATAATTTTCAAGTTGGGATCGATAGAAGGATGAATTCCGACAATAACGAGCTGCAAGATGCTATTAACCGCGCATTGAAAAGTGCAAATCGTGCCTTAAAGATAAAAGCATTCGATAAGGTGGCAGATATTTATTTTCGGATCGCGTACATGATGAATGAAGTCGGGGATGAAGCCGCCGCCGAGAATTTTGCCACTGCCGCTAAACGATATAAGGAAAAAAATAATATAATGCGAGAGATCAATGTCACAATGGGAATCGCAGATGCGGCCTATGAAAAGAGAGACTATGCAAGCGTGGCTGAGAACTATTTAAAGATTTCAAGTCTGGCTGAAATATTCGGTGATAAAGCTACCGCAAATAAATTTAAGGACGAGGCTAGTAAATTCCTCTCCATGGTAACAATTCAATTAAAACCCGAAAAACCTAAAATACCCGAAAAACAACAGCTGAAAAGTATGGTGGCCGTTTCTTCAGATATTCAAGCCCAAATTCCTTCTACCATTGAAATTAAGCAAGATGCAGCACATTTTAAACCAACACAACAAAAGCCAGTGAAAATTGATGATGCATTAGTGGCCTTAGGTCTCGTGTGTCCCGCATGTGGAAAAGATGTTTCCCCCGATTTGGCAAAATGTCCTAATTGCAATCAACCGATATAATATAATAAGCCTCATACCGTTTTAATATCATGAGACGCAAGAAGCTACTTCCTGTTGTATCCTAGTCTGCGTTTTAATGCGTAGAACTAATCGGTTCAGTGATATCGTCCTCGTTTTTCAATTTCGGTTAAACGGTGGAAGACTTCACTTGCTTGGTCTCCAAGTATTTCTGTATATCCTGCCTTAATAGCAGTGAAACAAACGTCTAGAATTCTAAAATGGGTGCTTTGAAGAGCCCGATGCAAGAGATGTAAATCGACTCCACGATTTTCTACATTAGTGGAGTATTCGGCTAATCCGAAATCAATAAGATATAATCTCTGAGAACTGGTCTGCAAAATCATATTTGATGTAGTAAGATCGCCGTGAATAATATTATTTTGATGAAGAATGCCGGCGATTCTACCTATCTCTCGACAAATTTTTATGGGATCCGTGGAGTTATCATTCAATAATTCTTTTATTCGAATGCCCTCGATGAATTCCATAAAAATGGTGGTGTTTAATAAGTCGATATAAAAGACCACGGGGGTGGAAACTCCTAATTTCCGGATTTCTGTCAATAATTTTGCCTCGTGAATC
This sequence comes from uncultured archaeon, assembly GCA_964353755.1. Lineage (GTDB taxonomy): Archaea > Asgardarchaeota > Lokiarchaeia > Helarchaeales > HEL-GB-A > CAYGYC01. Next base: position 20,565 of record CAYGYC010000018.1, read on the forward strand.
GTTCGCGCCATTCTGAGTTGCTGATCAAGAACGGGATGGCGATAGGCTTTTTGAATACGAACTTTTTTCAGAATCGTTCGTCCATACCATTCCTCCTTAAATAGATAAGCTTCAGCACCCTTCTTATAGAGCAAGGTCAACAGTCCTCTTTATTTTAATTTTGATAAAAGATCTGCTTTGTTGTTTTGGACTTTGGTGTTAACCTCGGTAAATAGATTGTTCCCCAAGGAATCTATACTGACCAGTAAGGGTCCAAACTGCTTTACTCGGAGTATCCAGACTGCTTCTGGGATTCCAAGGTCTAGCCATTCTACCCGGTCAATTGTTTGAATAAAACTCGCGGCTAAAACACCTGCGCCACCGGTAAAAGTGCAATATATGGCACCAAACTGTTTTAATGCTGCTTCCGTGCGCTCAAACATACCGCCCTTTCCAATAATCACTCTGACCCCGAAATTCTTGATAAATTCCGCTTCAAACCCCTCTAAGCGCGTGCTAGTAGTAGGACCCGCAGAGATAATCTGCCATCCCTCGTTCCTTTGTTGAACAATGGGACCACAATGATAGAGCACGCCATTTTGCGTTTCAAACGGTAATGGCTGCCTTTCTTTGGCATACTTCAACGCACGGAGATGCGCTTCATCCCGTGCCGTGAAAATGGTTCCAGTAATAGTGATATGATCGCCGACATGTAATTTACGAATTTGCTTTTCTTGAATCGGAGTAGTTAAATTAATATTTGCCACATTTTCACCCCTCGTGACTAAGATATGTAATTTCACCGTCCGAGATACGGGTGGTCGCGTATCGAAGCGCCCAACAGGAGAACGAAATCCCTATAGGAAGGGTGGCAGGATGGCGCGCCGCATGTAATATATGAACATCTAACACGGAGGGCCCAGCCCCAAGTCCCATGATCCCGATTCCCAGGGAATTGAGTTCTTGAATCAGACTCTCTTCCATCTCGGCAAATTTCTGTAGACTATTACGTTGGTCCGGTGGTATTAATAGCGATTTCTTGGCTAAGAACATCGCTACATCTTCCGTGCCCCCTAATCCAATTCCTACCGTGTAAGGCGGGCAGCCCTGAGCACCAGCCGCTGCGACTGCCTCAATAATAGATCTTTTAATGCCTTGAAGCCCTTCTACGGGATGAAGCATAACTAATTTTGAAACATTAGACGTACCCCCACCCTTTAACTGCACAGTTATTTCTAGATCAGAATTTGGGGATTCCTCCCAATACATCCAAGGTATTAAATGCCCTATATTGGTGCCGGTATTCCCTTCAAAGAAATTAACCGCATTCGGGCGTAAAGGAATTGTTTTTGTTGCCTTTTCAGTTACTTTTAACAGTATATTTTTCAGTTTGGATCGTTCCGTGAAGTTATCCCCCAGTTTAAGGAAGTAGGAAATTAATCCGGTATCCTGGCATATTGGTTTTTTTAAGGTTTTTGCAAGCTGAAGATTTTTGGATATAATCGAAAATTGATTTACACCAATTTCAGAGGTTTCCGTTGCAATATAATGATTTAATTGTGTTTCTACTTTTGTCGGAAGTTGTATTGCAGCTAATTCTAATAATTTGAATGTAACTTCTTCTATAATTTTAAATGAATCCATTTTTTATACATCCCACGTGACAATAACCTCATCGATGCGCTGATCTGGCTTGATTAACGCCTCCTTAAGTACAAGAGGCTTTTCCTTTCTCGCATGCAATAAACCGGTCCACGCGATCATGACCCCATTATCCCCCGCCAGCGCTAACGGAACCCCGTAGAACCTTGCACTATGCTCTTCTGCGATGATCCGAATCATTTCCTCCAACCGTTTATTAGCGGCGACACCCCCCGTTAAAAGAACACAACTTTTTTCAGTATGAGCCAACGCCCGTTCTGTGACTTCCGCTAGCATTGAAAAGGCGATTTCCTGAAGACTGAAACACATATCTTCTAAACGATTTCCTTCCTTAAATTTGTTCACACTCGCGGTTAAAAGACCTGAATATGATAAATCCATTCCCTTTACAATATAAGGCAACTCTATGAGCTTCTTCCCTTCCTTGGCCAACTTCTCAATTTTTGGTCCACCTGGATGTGCAAGCCCAACCTCTCGCGCAAAAACATCTAATAAATTTCCGATAGCGATATCCAATGTCTCTCCAAACACCCGGTATCGCCCCTGATCATACGCACATACTAAGGTATTGCCTCCCGAAACATACAAAGACAAGAGTTCCTCAAGTTTGAGCTTATGTAAAAAGCGACCAATTTCTACGTGCGCAATGCAATGATTTACCCCATATAACGGAATCTTCAACTTTTTGGAAAGATACCGGCTAATAACCGCCCCCACCCGGAGGCATGCTCCAAGACCCGGGCTTTGCGAGAAGCTAATCATAGTGATATCATTCAATTCTAAATGCGCTTCTTCTAATGCTTGTTGAATCACGGCTGGCGCATAATTCGTATGATGCTCAGCCGCTTCCCGCGGATGAATGCCCCCTTTTGCTGGAACAAAAACTTCCTTTTTGTTCGCTAAGATTGTCCCCTCTTCGGTTACAATTCCTACTCCAAAAGTATGGGCTGTAGATTCAATTCCAAGGCAAATCAAGTTTTTGTTATCCACAAATCAAGTTTTAATTCCCAGACAAATCAAGTTTTTGTTATCCACAAATCGAGTTTCATTCCAAGATAAATCAAATTTTTGCTATCCACAAATCAAGTTTCAAATCTCCCTGCTATGGGACGATCCCAGCCAGTTTCCGTCGAAATTCCGAAATTATTCGGATAAAGGACTATGTGGCTGTTATTAAAGCATACTATAATAAGATGCAAAAGAAATAGTAAAATTTAACATTTAATACCTACTAAATTAAGGAGACTTTTAACATCTTTAAGGAGGGAATAGTATAAGCTCTCGCCATAAATGTGTGAAATATTTGCCTTTATTTTATTTAATACTTCCTGTTCCTCTTCTGGCGATAAATCGTCCGAAAGCCAGACATAGGATGGCCCCAGTCGTACTAATTTCGGATGGAGTTCTTGAATTTTATCTATTGTTATATATTCCCGAATTTCATTGAGCATCCCTTGTAACAACGAATTTGGAATAGGTTTGATTCGTTTTTTGATATCTTTCCATTCCTTTTTGACGATCGACTCTAAGAATTGATCGAACTGTTTAAACTCAATCATTTGAGGGAACACTGCACGCATTCTCTGCCGGAAGTTACCACTATCATAGCTCAGAAAATTTAGGCACAGATATTCTAAGAGGGATTCCGACTCGATCTTCTGTTTCTTGTTCAAATCAGAAAGGAGCACGAAATAAAACTGCACCAATTTTCCATCGTTGTTTTTTATTTTAATAAGTCGGAAGGTAAGCAGGGTTTGAGACAACTTTATCGATTGTATATCCCCCCCATCCGGGGAAATCATTGCTTCCCTCGCAAAGGCTTGAATGGCTGTAATGAATCCCGAAACAAGGACCTCTCGGTCCTGAATCCCTCGATCTTGCGAAAAAAAAGAATAGAGAGGCGTTCCATTCTCATGCACTACTAAGAATCCATTGATAATAGCAATCTCTCCCTATCTAATGCTTTCTATACAACCAGAGAAAATACAACCCTGCAGCAAGAAAACCAACGTAAGCCATGGTAAAGCAGAGATCGTAAAGATCGTAGGCACTCATATCATATTCATACCATACCAGATAGGTAAACCAAATATCCCCTATTACATCCATGATGACTCCAACAACCACTAATAGCCACGGTTTCGCAATTTCCCCAGATTGGAATTTAAATACCAAGACAAGCGCCAGAACTAAGAGTATTAAATCTTCTGCCGGATAAATTACTGTCCAAGACAAAAGTGCCTTCTCGGGGTAGATGAAACCACCGGCAATGAAAGGAATAAACTCATAAATGAGTACTACGACGAACACTGCTGCTGATATACCAATCCAAAGCGCAAGCATGATTGGTTTGAACTTCATCTTCACGGTCCGAATGTATAAAAACAATCCTATAGCAATAGGAACATAGCCCGCGATATAAAAAAAATCCGCAACACCGCCAAAATCGACAGTTTGATAATTGTATATTATTTCAGCGGCTATCCAAAGTATAAAACCAATGGCTAATAGGGTCATAATTAGACCGATTCTCGTATTAAACCATTTGAATTGATATGCAACCAATAGAAAAACAACACTACATGCTGCTGCTAATGCGATAATGATATCCTGCGTTATAGTTAAAGCGAGATCTTCACCAACAAATCTTATTCCATAAAATATTAATATCATTACTGTGATGGCAATCATTACATAAACCCAAATTTGTGACCATAGCCCTTTTTTCTCTCCAGCACTCTCAGCACTCATTTTTCTTCACACCTATTAAATTTTCAATATCTATTTTTTAATCATAATTAATCCTTTTTTATTAACCTAGGCTTTAAATTTCTACTCATAATTAATCCTTTTTTATTAAGTCACTCTATCTATAAAGTTGGACAAAGATGTCCTATCCCGTCGATAGAGGCAACGGG
>CAYGYC010000019.1:0-15991 GCA_964353755.1 uncultured archaeon
CTATTACGATATGTACTACTTAAAAGCGCTGAAAGTGCGCACGTTGCTGCGGCAACAATTTGAAACGCAATTTAAATCATTCGATCTACTAATTGGTCCCACCATGCCTACAACCGCTTTTAAAATTGGAGAAAAAATTTCTGATCCGCTTTCCATGTATCGGGCAGATATTGATACCGTGCCTTGTAATATCACCGGAATGCCTGCAATGTCCATACCTTGCGGCTTTTCAGAGGGTTTACCCATCGGACTACAAATCATCGGAAACTTCTTTCAAGAAGATCTTTTATTCCGTACCGCTTACAAGTTCCAACAGGAAACCGATTTTCACAAGAAAAAACCCCCATTGAGACGATAAAATGACCACGGAAGTAGGATCAGAAAAGGAAATGGGTTCCTCAACGGACGACGTAATAATTGGACTTGAAATCCATGTGCAAATAACCGCTTTAAAATCTAAACTCTTTTGCGGGTGCTCCAGTGATTATCGGGGGAGTGAACCTAATATTTTTGTATGCCCCATTTGTCTAGGCTTACCGGGGACCTTACCGGTCGTGAATCAAAAAGCAGTCGACTATGCAGTTATGGTTGGCCTAGCCCTGGATTGCGAAATTCCAAAGGTCACCTTTTTCTATCGCAAAAATTATTATTACCCGGATATGCCCAAAAACTTCCAAATCACGCAATATAATAAGGCGGGCGGAGTCCCCATTGGCCTCGGAGGACACGTTCCTTTTGAAATAAATAAAGAGAAAAAATTTATTCAACTTACTCGCATTCAATTGGAAGAAGATCCCGGTCGGCTCACCTATTTAGGGACTATTACTTCCTCGGAATACACCCTGGTGGATTATAATCGTGCGGGAATCACCCTTTTAGAAATTGTTACCGAGCCGGAATTACATTCCCCGGAAGAGGCTCGCCTATTTCTCCAAAAACTCCGTTCCATAATAGAGCATCTTGGCGTCGCCGATGGCAGTCTCGAAGGTTCTATGCGCTGTGATGCAAATATTTCAATCCGGGGCGGAAACCGGGTTGAAGTGAAAAATATCACCTCCTTTAAAGCCGTTCAAAAGGCATTACACTTTGAACTTATCCGACAACGTAGGCAAAAAGCAGATGGGGTCAAAACCGTAATGGAAACTCGTCATTGGGATGATGAAAAGGGAATCACTATCTCTCTACGCACTAAGGAAGAAGAGCATGACTATCGCTATTTTCCTGAACCTGATCTCGTCCCTATTGAAATAGAATCGGAATGGGTTAAAAAAATACGCGAAGAAATGCCGGAACTTCCTGATGCCCGAAAAGGACGGTTCATGAAAGACTACCAACTTCCAGAGTATGATGCCACGGTCTTGACTAGTAGTAAAGCCTTGGCTGATTTCTTTGAAGCTTGCATTAAACTCTATCCAAATCCCAAAAACATTAGCAATTGGATAATAAACGAACTGTTGCGTCATTTAAATAAATTGAACCTAGAACCGAATGAATCCCCCGTCACCGTGGAGTGGTTAGTAGCCATGCTGAAATACATCGATAAGGGAACTATCAGCCAGCGTTCCGCTAAAAAGGTTCTGTGGGATATGATTCGAGAGGGGCGACCTCCTGAGCAAATCATTCAGGAGGATGGCCATCAACGTCTCGGTGATGCCAAGGAACTTGAAACCTATATAGATCAAATCCTTGAAGAAAATCCCCAAGCTGTTCAAGATGCGATTCAAGATGATAAAGCTATTAACTTTCTACTAGGAAAGGTTATGGCAAAAACGCACCAGACCGCTGATCCTAAAATAACCTATGTTATTCTGAAAAAGAAAATCGAGAAATTAAGGTTAGCGGCAAATTCTATCAATTAATGTATTATTATAAGATAAATTCTAATTTGTTTATCTCTAGGAGCGTATTCTTCAACTTTTCATTGATTTCTGGAAGACGATCAATAAATTCTTTCAATCTTTTGGAGGGTAGACCTTCTATTTTAGACGAAGACTCAAATAGTTTGGAAAATCGGGCGTATATCTTTTCAAAATAAGAGATGTATTCCTGAATACCATTCAAAAAAACTTCTTTAGGCCTTAACTCCGTGTAATAGACTAATTCCTTTCCTTCTCCGCGTTGGCGCTTACGAATATAGCCCTTATTTAATAAAGTATTCACAGCTTTGTTAATAGAAGACCGACTGAAATTGCTCTCTTTTTCTAATTGCGTTTGTGTCAATGAAACTTCTCTTAAATATATTAATGCGAGAATTCGCCCATCTAATCGACTAAACCCCTGCTTTTCCAGCAGTTCTTCAAATAATTCGATAACATCCTGCTGAATTTTTTCCATAATTTATTTTAAAAAAAGTGAAAAGTTATAAATCTTTCTACTTTTCCGGACTTATGAAACTTCCCGAAAATCCAGGAAAAGCTGAATAAAAGATTTTTAAGGGGATGGAATCTGTTGGTATATTATTCATTATTAATAAACTATATTGAATTAAAAATAATGACCGTTAATACAAAAATGACTAGCAAAAAGTATATAGTCACAAGTTTCCTAAGATATCATGGGAAAATCCTGCTCTTCCAACGAAGCTCTGAAGTTGGGACGTATCAAGGGAGATGGGCAGGTTGTAGTGGATATTTAGAAGGAAAGGAGGATCCATTAGACCGGGCCATCATTGAAATTCAAGAGGAAACTCAATTATCAAAAGATCAAGTTACGCTTATTAAAAAAGGTGAACTTATTGAAATTATAGATGAAAAAATGGGAATAACCTGGGTCATCAACCCGTTCTTGTTTGAGATCACAACCAACCGAATAACTATAGATTGGGAACATAAAACTTACAAATGGATCAACCCCGACGACCTCAGGACCTTTCTAATAGTCCCAGGATTAATAGAGGTCTATAATAAGGTAAAAGATTCCTAGAGCTGCCATTAAATTCAAATACCAATTATTATAAATTATCATAAATTATCATTACTGGAGAGTACAAACGATTGGTTAGCACAAAAATTAAAGTATTAATCTTAATCGCAGCTTTATCCACAAGTATGATTGCTCTCTTATTAGCTCCGATCATTCCCGTCCAATATATCGGCACAGAAAAGGTCGATTACTCCGCCCCCGTCAAACAAATTAATTTAATTGTAAATATCGACGCATCCAGCCTCACCATTAACTATGCGGAGGAGCCCGATGCGGATCTCGTCAGCTTTAACTATAGTATCATTATTGGGCATGGATTACTTTATACTCCCCCTGTACCCCTTATATCCTTTATCAATTCCACAACGGGGGATGTCCTCACGATTACTCTCACCATTGATATTCCCCAATTTTCGCTCAGCTCAATATTCTTCGCAAAAAGTTATCTTACTATTAATCCCCACCTACTCTGTAACTTCTCAGTTCATACCCTTACAGGGAATATTGCGTTAGATACCAGTAATTTCCTCAACAAGACCTTCGTAGCACTCGATTTTACTACCGAAACGGGCAATATTGATGTCAGCTTGGTAAATATGAGCAATATTTTAGGAGACCTGGTTATTTACAGAACCACAGGAAATTGTGATTTGGTTTTTGCTAAGAATTGTAACCTGGGTGGCGCCCTTCAAGTAAATAGTACTACCGGAAATTCTGATGTCTACTTCTCTGAAAATGTTACGTTATCAGAGGATTTCATCATTAAAACTTCCACGGGCAATATTTATACCTATTTAAAAAACATTTTATTGAATGATAATGAGATTCAAGGGATTATTCAAACTAATACTGGAAATATCCATGTCAATTCCTCCCAATGGCTAAACCCCCCCGGGAACCTCACCTTAAGCATTACCACTACCACAGGAAATGTTCGTCTGGATATCAAACTTGAAGCGGATTGCATTTCCTCTCAACTGACACCCGATACAGGGACGGGAACTATTTCGTATGAAGGTTCTCATCTTGGTTATCATCACGATGGAAACAACCTAGTTTCTAATGATCCCCTACGCAATTCAAATTTCAACATAGATCTCCAAACCGGCACCGGAAATATTAATATTAATGCTGAAAGATCCTAATCTTTTCCTTTTTTTTATATTTTCCCTCCAACCCGTTTATATGAATTCAACGTGAATCTGTTTTATAAGGTGAATCTTCATTATTAAATAATATTCAAGAAATAGAGGCAAAGAATTTTTATTTTCAATCACTTATTATAACTAAAATTGATTTAAATTGATTATTACTATAGAAAGATGATTTAGAATGGGTATTTTAATCTTTATCAGTTACGCCACGGACGATGTGAAGGTATTTCAAATTCCTGTAATAGCTGAGGGGCTTTCCAAATACCCAAAAATCGAAGACGTGTTATATTGGCAAGAAGACATGCATGACGATATGTATGCCTATATGGATGAGAATATCGGTAAGTGTGATCTATTTATTCTTTTTTGCTCTCCCACAGCGTTAAAATCAGTTCCGGTAGCCAAAGAATGGCGAGCCGCAGAGGCCTTAAATAAGCCTATCATCCCTGTGTTTTCGTCCCCTGAATATATTCCCCCCCTTTTACGACCACGACTAGGGCTGCAAATTGATGTTTTTAATGTGCAGGAAAATATTAAGAAACTCTATGAGTTAATTCTAAAGAAATGGATTCCTAAGGAAGATTCTGATATTCCGCTTCAATTTACACATAAAAATAAAACTGAAATGGTTCAAGCGGATAAAAAGGATCATTTCATCACTCCGATTCTCAATTTTTGTATGCGAAACAATTTATCGATCAAGAATATTTTACTAACAACTTCCGCCGGGACTCGCATTCCGGATGATCAATTCGATGAAACGGTTTCTTCGATTTATTCAAAATATGGGAAAGAATATCTTATTGAAATAGAACGAATGCAAATCGTAGCGAATTTCAAAGTCTGTATCATTGGGGACCCGGAATCGGGCAAATCAAAATTACTGCAATACTGCGTTGAAATGAGTTATAATGATGATTATAAACCAACCAAAGGCGTGGATTTCTGGGTAAAACCGTTCCATTATCAGTCCAAAGATAAAAACTTTAATATCAATCTAATGTTCTGGGATTTCGGCGGAAGCTTTGACCAATATCATTCAGATGTTCCGAAACGGGTCTTATTTAATGAGAGCGATGGTATTTTTATTGTGGGGGATCTCACGCGGAAAGAAACCTTTGAACGAATCGAGAAAAATTGCGTGCCTAAAATTCGAAAAATCCTTGGAGAAATCCCCATCGTTTTATTGGCAAATAAATGCGATCTAGAGTATGACATAGAAGAAAGCGCCATTGAAACTATGGGCCGGCAACTAGGAATTGAAAAAGTATTTTTCACGTCCGCCAAAACCGGACAGAATGTGGATGCCGCCTTTAAATCGATAATTGCGCCGATGATTGCCCGGCAATTAAAAGTCTTATAATTTTTAAATTCGAAGTTACAAATACAATAATATAAAAAAGTAATTAATTAAGTGAAAATGTAAATTCAGGATAGCAGAAAAATTACGTAAGTGAGGGCTGTAGATGGCTGATGAGAAAGATACGGTTATCTATTCGCAACAACAACAAATCTACGAATTAACCCAGCAATTGCAAACAATTAAACAATTAAGTGAGGACGTTATTAAAGGTAGCCTTGAAGTTGAAGAACAACTAAAGATAAAGACGGCTGAAAACGCCGCTTTATCCACTGAAAACATGCAAATGAAAATGGGTCAAAATCCCGCTTTGTTGAATGAAAATATGCAGTTAAAAAGGCAGGTCATTGAACTTTCACAAAAATCGCAATCCATGCAATTAGAAAGAGCTCAAGCTTCCGAATCAGAAATTGGCAAGTTGCAAGAAATAATCAAACAATTAACTACTGAAAAGATGGAATCACTTCGGGACAGCAATAAAAAAATTGATTCAATACTAGCGGAGAAAGAAGACATCCAAAAACGATGTAATGAGCTTCAATCGCGACTTGGAAAAATTGCAGAGATGGAAAACAAGATTCTCGTTATGAATAAAAATAACGACTTTTTACTTCAAGAAAAGCAAAATCTTCAAAGGAAGCTCATTGAATTGGAGCACCGAACTAAACAGTTCGAGCAATCTGAAAAAATCATTGCCGATCAACAAAAAGACATTCAACAATTAGAAACAAACCTGATAAATCTAAAGGCACAACTCAAAGAGTTATCCCACTTTAAAGAACTCGCTGAAACCTATAAAGTCGATAAAGAGGAATCTCTCCAACAACAACAAACTCAACTACAAGACCTAGAATCTGAATCCACACAAAAAATATCCTCTTTGGAATCCAAAAATGCAGAACTCACTACTAAATTAGAGGAACTGGAATCCCAATATAAGACGGCATCAAAGAAAGCTATGCTCTTGGATGAAATTCAAGAGCAAAATGCGCGCCTGCAAGAGAAGCTTGAAAGTCAAAGTGATCAGATTGCGAAATCCCAAGAACAAAAGGACTTATTGACTTCTCTCCAGAAAGATAAACAAACCTTACTCGCTGAAAATAAAAAAATCAAAGATAAAACTTCCAAATTAGAAGAGGAAGTTTCAACCTTTACGCAAAATCAAGCCGAACTTGATTCCTTAAGAGAACAGAATACCATGCTTACTACAACTCTTGAAAAATTTCAGGGGAAATCATCCCGAATTATTGAATTAGAGAATCAAACGAAAGTCTTAATGGAAACCAATCAGCAATTGGAAACCCATCTTAAGAAATTTCAAAAGGGCGATGTTACTTCCATACAATCTACCCTGGAATTGAATCAATTAAATAAACGCTTAGAGGACCAGAATAAAGAACTGTTCAAAGAAAACAGAGAAATTAAAGACCAACTCAAAAAAGTGGATATCTATCAAACGGAATTGAAAAAAGTCAATGCCAAAAATAGTGAGCTAGAAAAAGAGCTGAGTTCTGTTAAAAATCAACTCCAAAAAGTTCCTGATTTTCAAGACAAATTTCAGACCCTTACAGACGCAAATCATAAATTGGAACAGGAAACTGAACGTTTTAAATCGGAAATTAATACGCTGAAAAAAAAGTTATCTGAAGTCGAGCCATTAAAAGAAGGCTTCAATACACTGAAAAATATCAACCTTAATCTGGAGGAATCCAATGAATCCCTTTCTAAAGAGGTCAATACGCTTAAACGTAAAGTGAATGAACTAACTGAAACCGCCCAAAACTTTGTCAAACTCAAGGAAACCTATTTGGACTTACAGAAAGCAAACGCGGAATTAAGTAAAACTACCAAAGCGCTTCAGCTTCAATTAAAAGAGATGGAAACGCTCAAACAAGGCTTCAATTCCCTCAAAACGCTTAATACAGAGCTTGAAACTAAAAATCGAACCCTCGAAACTGAAAATCGAACCCTCAAGAAACAAGTCTCCACGACCCAGCAACAACTCGATCACTATACTTCCGCTCAATATGAGATGCAAGTCCAATCCCTCCAGGATACTATCAAATTCAAAGAAAATGAAATTTCTGTTAAAGATCAGCAAGTGAAAGGTCTCAAAGCGTTGGAGAATAAATATCAAACGGCGATGACTGAGAAGAACAAACTCGAAATCCAATTACAATCGCTATTGCAAGATAAGGGCCAAAAACAATCGTTATCGGACGAGAAGAGCCAAAAGATTACGCAGCTAGAGGGTCAACTGCAAAATAAAAGCCAACTAGAGGCTGACTTGAAACGCATGCAGCAAAAAGTTCTGCAGCTCGAGCATCAAGCCCAAGAAGCTGAAGCCGTTTCACAGAAAAATCGGAAACTTGAAGAGGAAAACATGCTTCTCAACTCTAAAATAAAACGCCTAAACCTGGAACTTGAATCTCGAAAATAAGCAAGCACTATTATCAGAATTGATGGATGCGAGGTATGATTCGATGGCAAAAATATGGAATATAGTCATTGAGGGTGCAGAGGGGAACGAAATACCCTTTACGGGTATTGATGCGGAGGATATTATCGGAATGAAGATATTGAACTCGATGTATATTAAAGTTTTAGACGATTATATCAAGAAGCAGCCTCATTACAAAGTCATAGGGCGTGTGAAACGCCTTGAATCCTCCGCAGGGGAGACGCCCGATGTCAATACGGTAGGCGTCACCCTCGCCATAGGGGCAAGTGACGATGTCGAAATGGGATTCTTCTTTATAAAAGCAGCAAAAGGCTTTCAAGTCTTTGCCCTCTGGCCAGAGGATTTCGCGGATGTCGTTAAAAGAAAGCCAGAGCTGTACCAACGATTATTCACCAGTATCGTTCATCACCCTGGATTGTTCGCCAAAGTTTCGATAGTCCTTCCCACGACCTAACGGCAAGCCACAACGACGGTCAGGGAATCCTTAGAAATTAAACCTCCTTTTAACGTACATTACTATAATATACGAAAGTATCTTCTATTATTCAATAATGAAAATGATGAAGGATCATGACAGAAACGAGTAAATCCAAAAAACCTCGAAGTTCGATGGGGTTAGGTAAAATTACGGAAAAGGATGAATTTAAACACGTTTGGAGCCGATATCCAGAACATCACAATGAAAGTTGGTATTTCAATGCCATTGATTTTCAGACAAATACCCATGTGATTACGCGCGTTGGGTATCGAATGGGTATGAAAGAATTAGAAACCATGGTTCTTATTATTCTTGATAAAGAGGATGAATCAAAGAACCTGGCATACTTTAACCGTATTCCAATCCAAGGCTATCCCCAAGATGATGTTTATGGGGATAATAAAGTCACGTTTCAATGCGTAGATCCCATGAAAAAATGGCGGCTCACATTTAATGATGAGCGATTTGAAGTTAATCTCCTTTATGAAGAACGGTTTCCCCCTTATATTTACATGAGCCAAGAAGATCCTGCAGAAGCCCTGAAGAAATATGGGATGGAAATCTTGAAGGTGGCTGCCCAGCGTCATTATGAACAAGGAATGAAGGTGAAAGGAGTCATAAAACTGAAGGAAGGTCGAGTAAAAGAGGAGCGGCAACTAAATTGTTATGGGCATAGAGATCATTCATGGGGAACGAGGGATTGGGTCTTAATTGATGGTTGGAACTGGGTATCTTGCCAGTTTGAGGATTGTACGATGAACTTCACGCGCGTGCGGGCTCTTGGCAAGGTTTTTGATCAGGGATTTATCTCTACTAACAGCGGTCATGAACGTGTGATGACTGTCGACGTGGAAACTAAATTCGGATTTGAGGGAAATCCATCCGTACCAAAATCATCAACTTTTAACATCACCACACCTACTCGCAAATTAACCATCGAATCGAAAACGTGGAAATCCATCTATCTCGCACGAAAAATGGAACGGGGATCAACAGAAGTGCATGAACAAATCGTTCATTTTGACATGGATGGACGGAAAGGAAGCGGCATTTCGGAGTATATGTCCTCCCAAAAGAAAGTATAAGATGATCACATGGTTTGGACAAGTAAGATTACGACGGAAGAGGCAAATGAATTAATTGCGTTGTTGAGCGAGAATGTGCGAATAGGAATCGCGGCTAGGGCAGCTGTGACATCTCAATTATTCCCGGTCTCCACGTACATTTGCATCGCGTGTCAGCAACTTTATGATCAATCGTTTGAATATAATGCCTTTAAAGACATGGTAGAAAATGGTGGCGTGGATCCCCGGGCGATTGGGCCAAAATGTAAGACAGTGGCTTCCCTTTTAAATGGATTAGCATTTCAATCAATGGCTATGCTGTATCTTCATGGTCGCGGACAATGCATTCATGATTGGGGTGGGCCTGAACGCGAACCGGAAGAGAAAAAAGAGGAAACCAAGTTTATTTTAGATTTCTTTAGAAATCTCAATCCGAATTATAGGAATGATGGGCTATTGCTGGTCGACCAGAGCAAAGATAAAAATATGCGCGTTCTTGACAAACAACTCGTAGAAACCCTGCGAAGTGATATGTTCCAGCCAAGTCCAGAGCAGATAAAGAAATCCAAACGAATTAAAGCTTTAATAACTAACTATAACTTCTTAGATAAGTGTGAGTGCCGGATGGGTTCTTTCGAACATGGTCCATATCAATTAGATACCGGCGAGATCTTATTATTGAAGGAATTTCAATTCATGCTTAATCAAATCCGCGGTTCGCCCATTCCAAATTTAGTGTTAGGCTATCAGTTGAAAGACATGAAATCTTTACAATTCAATGATTGGGGCACAGTCTTTGCAGACCCACCGGATTTCTCTGCCCATATCACGGCATTAGGAATGTGGACACATCAAGTTATACCACCGGTAAACATGGAGTATCCAAACAAGTTAGGCACAAATAAGCCCATCTCTTTTGAGACTCTGGATAAAGTGGGCACTTATGCTCAAAAAGCCTTGGAGGAGCTATATCGGAGAGTTGTGACTTGGGACTATGAGCGTCGGTGCCTCTCGGGAGTACGGCTCTATTCGAACTGGGTGGCAGCCTTTACACTTTACGGAACGATGATGAATCTGGACACGAAAACTCCGGAAAAAACGCGCTCGTATATCCCCCTTTTTAAGAATTATCCTGACGGAATCCACCCCTTTATGAAACGGTTTAAGAGACCTGCGAGCGAGCAAAAAGAAGATCCATCGTATTATCTGATGGCTAAATAATCCTAAAGCAGTCCCTCCCATGTCCTAAGGGCAAGCAACAATGATGGTCGGTAACTCATTTACAAGCTAAAACTCTTTTTTACTTTGAATTCCAGCGGTAATTCACACACGGGGCAATCATCCAAGTGATATTTTTCTACACATTCAGTGCAAAAAATATGATTCAAATCACATCGCTGATAATCTTCCAAAGTAACTAGAGATTGCTGAACTGTCTTATTACATTTTTGGCAATGAATAAGCGCTTCAATACAAGGAAAATGTATTTTTGGTATAATAAGACCCCCAATAAAGGTGTTTTAAACACCAAAATAGGTTTTATTCTCTTTAAATTTTAAAGGTTCTTCACAAATTTCGCAGACCTTCAAATTAAATGTTTGAATGCAATTTTCACAGTAAAGATGACCGCTTTCACAAAATTGATAATTTTCAACAGGAATTTGCGATTGTTGTACAAGTTTTTTGCATTTTAAACAACAACGAAAGACATCCATACATTTAAAATGATAATTTTCCAAATTTGTTTCTAATCCGTTTTTAGATTTATCGATAGAATTCTATTGATAAAGATTTTAAAGTCCATTTAAAAAGATATTATTTTAACCTATTAAAATTTTTAGAGGTTGAATAGCATGAGTTATTTGATCGGCTGTGATATCGGGACGCTGTCCACCAAATCGATTTTAGCCACGACGGAAGGGAAAGTCGTAGCGGATTCTTCCATTGATTATGAAATAATCACTCCTAAGCCGCTCTGGGCTGATTTTCCTATGGAAAAACCCTTGCGCGCGGTGTATGAGACCATTAAGAATGTGATTAAAATTGCCAAGGTTAATCCGAATGATATTATTGGTGCCTGTATTTCGGGTCTCTATGGCGGAACGGGTCTCCCCGTTGATAAGACTATGAAAATCATTCGTCCGGCTATTCCATGGTTAGATAAACGTGCTACCGCCGAATGTAAGTGGGTTACAGAAACTGTTGGCGCCGAAAAGATTGCCAAAATCACCGGTAACTGCATCGATACGTACTGGGGTTATACGAAAATGGAATGGCTCCGATTCAATGAACCGACAAATTGGGCAAAAATCTATCAGTTAGTTACCCCCAATGCCTATGCAATTTACACCTTAACGGGACAACTTTCCTTAGATTACTCTTCTGTTGGAAATTATGGTGGCATCTTTGACATTCATAAATATACCTATGCGGAATCATTGATGGAGGAATTAAACATCCCCCGTTCCTTCTTTCCCGAGAAAAAAATAGTGAAATCCTGCGAAGTCGTGGGTGAAATTACTAGCGAAGGTGAGAAACTATGCGGTCTAAAAAAAGGAACCCCCATCTCGGCAGGGGGGATTGATGCTCCCGTCGAGGCGCTTTCCGTAGGAACATTGAACTTAGGCGAACATACTGCAACATTAGGGACTAGTATGTGCTGGAACATTGTTCAGGATAGAAAAGCCGCCAAAATCGACCCCTCGCTGATCAATTACCCCTATGTCGCGAACGATCAGCAGAATATCTATACCTTTGGCGGAGCAACGACCGCGGCGGGAATTATTACCTGGTTCCGGGATAATCTAGCCCAAGGCGAGGTAATGAAAGCCAAAGAAAATCCTGAATTGTCGGCCTATAAGCAATTAGATAAATCCGCTTCGCAAGTCGCTGCCGGTTCAAATGGCTTAATTATATTGCCCTATTTCATGGGCGAACGAACCCCTATTTGGGATCCTTATGCCCGGGGAACCATAATTGGATTGACCCTATATCACACCCGTGCGCACCTGTTTAGAGCATTTCTAGAAGGTGTCGCCTTCTCTTTAAAAGATAACATTGAAGCTGCGTTAAAAATCGGTGTAAAATTGGATAAAGATATGACCCTCATCGGGGGCGGTGCCAAGTCTCCGTTTTGGCGGCAAATCTTTGCAGACGTCACGGGATTCAATATCAAATACCTTTCCCAAAGCTATGGGGCACCTCTAGGTGATGTCCTGTTAGCGGGTGTTGGGAATAAACTTTTCGATTATCAAGAAATTAAAAAATGGTCTAAAATCGAATCCATTGCCAAACCAAATCCCGAAAACAAGAAAATCTACGACAATCTGTTCAAAATATATCGCGATTTGTATGAGCGCAATAAAAAAATTTATCCCATTCTCTCAAAATAAGTTTTCATCATTTTTTTGTATTTTTGGATAATTTTTCCTCTAAATCGAATTAAGTGAGGGGATATTTACCATAAATACCCCAGCGACGGTACGCACTCACGTTGGCATCCATATTTTTTTTAGGAAAATGAAGGGCAGCCAAATCGAGGTAAACTGTACCTAATAATCCTCCGTTAAAGTGCCCCAGAACCTTAATGAATTGGAGTACTCTGGCCTCCACCTCTTTTGGAGTCTTAAACGGAATTATTTTATCGATGTCTGCTACACACATATAGGCGATCTTCCCACCAAATTCGCGCAGTTTATTGAGTCCATTCATCCCGGGTGAATCAAACTGCAGGCAATCCACTCCGGCTTCTATCAATTTCGGGATGAGATAATAGATATTTCCACAGGAATGTAGGATAAAATGCATGCCGTAATCATGAATCTTTTCAGTAACTGTTTGATAAAAGGGCTTCATGATTTCATCAAAATCACGCGGGGAGATGAAAGGACCATGATTCGTTCCCCAATCATCCGTGGCCATAATGCCATCAGCCCCAAGCCCTGCCCATTGATCCACTAACCAAATATACCAGTCCACAAGTTTTTCTAATAATATCTTAACCTTTTCCGTATTGCGCTTGATATCCTTCAAGGTATTTCCAAATCCCCGAAGGAAATGCAATCGCTCAAAGAAGAAGTTATCGATTGTCCCTAGGCGATAGTGTGATTTTCCAAAGAGTCGGAAGAGGAATTTCGCAAGCCAAAATCGACCTCTTATATTTTGTGGCGGATTCTTATATGCCTGAAGGTCATCCCACGTTTGAATAACCCGTGGATCAACGACTTGACCAATTGTTTCATTTCCCGGATTATGCCAAATACTCCCAAATTCGTCCATTTGATCATATGGACCTTTTCGGAAACGCTGCTTGATATATGTAGAGGGACCTCTTGAAATATATCGCTTATCTACTTTATAACGCCATGCCGGGAAAAAAACGGCTCCTACTATATCAGAAGCCCAGGGCGATGTCCCTAAGAATAAGGGAATTTTATCAGGACCTTTGAATTCAAGGGCCCGAATCGTGCGTTCTCGGCTGTTCATACTAATAACTTCGTTTATTTTAAGGCATCCAAAATTTTCCCCACTTCTCGCGAGACTTCAGCAGGTTTTTTATTACCGCCAAAGACATTTTTAAGCAGCCCTTTTTTAGTGTAATATGCAATTAAGGGTTCTGTTTGAGTACTATAGGTTTCCAATCGCTTGCGAACGGTCGCCTCTTTATCGTCTTCTCGCTGGTAGAGATCGCCACCACATTTACATTTCCCGGGGGCAGGAGGTGGATTAAACGTGATGTGATAGACGGCATTGCATTTAGAACAGCTGCGCCGTCCGGTAAGCCGCTGTAAAATTTCTTCCGGAGGGACATTGAGATTGATTACCACATCCACCTTTGCTATTTTTCCTAATTTCTCTGCCTGATTAATCGTTCGGGGAAATCCATCCAATATATACCCTCTTTTACAGTCGGGTTCTTTTAATCGCTCTTGCATGATCTTAATGATGATATCATCCGGGACGAGCGTTCCAGCACTCATGTAGGGTTTCGCTAATTTTCCTACCGGGGTTCCTTTGCGCACAGCATCTCTAAGGATATCCCCGGTGGAAATTTGAGGGATGCCGCCATAATTCTTTGTAATATATTCCGATTGAGTCCCTTTGCCTGCGCCTGGAGCGCCTAATAAAATTATCTTCATCCTATTTCACCTGCTAATAATTCTGATTCAATAAAGTTTTTAATAATCTTTGAACCAAAAAAACCAAATAATAATTTATTCTTAAGCAAATAATAATTTTTGTTAGAGTGTGAGTAAATCGTGAGTGAGAAAAAAGGGCCGCCCGCGGAGAACCCAGAAACTCCAGAGGAAAGTGAATTCGAAGAAGAGCCAGAGGAAGAAGAAGTTCCAGAAACTATAGAAGAGGAAGAAGAAGTTCCAGAAACTATAAAAGAGGAAGAAGAAGCTCCAAAAATTATAAAAAAGCAGAAAAGAAAAGGGACAATTATTACTGAACGACGAGAGATGTTTGCGGGAGAGGATGAAGAGAAGTTAACTAAAGAGATTACAGAGTTCCTGAAGAAAGCTCGAGCTGCCATTGCAGAGCAAAATTATTTAGAAGCCGTAAAAGATTATCAGGATGCTTCGATCGCGGCTAATATGCTTGGAGATCCCGAACGAGAAAAAATCTATTTGAGTCGCGCGAATGAAATTCTCGAAGAACATCCGGAATTAAAAGAGGAAGGGATCGCCTTCTTTAAAAAGCGCAGAGTGAAGGCCAAAATTCGAGAGGAAAAAGAAAAATTCTCACTCCTGCAGATGATTACTAATATTATCATCGCGGCAATTTTTATTGTGCTAGTATATAGTGGAATATTTTCTGCCATTATTCTCCGAGAACTATTTCAATTAGGCGGTAGCTACAGTGTTACATTCCTTTGGGGACTTTGTATTACTATCGAAATAACTGGATTAATCATTGCCTATGTTTTAGCAAAATATTGGTTAGTATGGCCTGAATAAATATACAAGAGGGCTAAATACCCCTTTATTTTTTAAAAAGAGGTAGAACTTTGCTGAAATCTCCTTCAGGCCCCAAAATAGAATATCTATTTTTAAAAATTCTTTTATATGAGAATAAGCAAATAATTTACATTAAAAAAGTAAGGAGAAATTATCATGAGTCAAAAGGAGAAGACCATTTTTGAAGATATTAGGGATAAACTTGATGACCAAATTACGGGACGCCGGTATCTCATCACCGAAATGGGAAAATTAAAATTAAGCGTGGATAAAATAACCGAATCGCTTCCGAATGTAGCAGATTTGAAAGCGTGGTTAGAGGATGTGAAAGGAGCAATGTCAAGCATGACGCAATTATCCAGCTTAGTGGAACAATTGCAAACATCAGGCGTATCATTAACCCGGATCACGAAAGCCGTTGAAGAGATGCAATCGTCATTCTCCGGAATGACTGATTTACGGGCAGTTTCCGATCAAATTACGCTCTCCGCTTCCAAAATCTCCAAACTTGGGGATTCAATTCGAGACGTTCAGGCCCAAATCCGCGGTCTCGCCGAATTACGGGAAGGGTTTGAAGCCGCTTTGGCAACCA
>CAYGYC010000019.1:16001-25087 GCA_964353755.1 uncultured archaeon
TGGCTACCATGGGCGAACTCAAAATTTCTATGGATGGATTAAAAGGGACTATGGATACTCTTACCCAATCCTTCGAAGGGTTAGCTGGGATCGCCGATCTCAGTGCAGCCGCAAAAACAATGAAACCTGCCATTGATGATCTCCGAACCACACTTCATGGATTAGGTGAATTACGCAATACCTTAGCGGATTTATCTCGCCAGACGGCAAGCATTGGTGACTTAAAGGTATTAACTTCTGAATTGAAGGTGGCAATGCGTGAAATTCGAAGTTCAGTTCCAACCGCCGGCGCACCTGGCATGCCAACCCCCGGTGCACCTGCATTTTCCCTCTCTGCCGCTCCAGCAGCCGGTCCCGCAGTCCCCGCTACCCGCCCGCTTGCGGCTCAAATTGCCAGTAGAGCCGTGGATCAAGCAAAAGCGCAAACAACAGTTTATAAAGCTTCACGATCGGCACCTACAACACCGCCTGGTCCTACCGTGGGTCCTTCTCCGCCATCCCCGTCTATACCATTACCGCCTGCAATACCTCCTCCTACGGCATCCCCGGTCGCCCCCTCTATGCCCGCAGTTCCGATGGCGCCTCCCGCACCAGTTCCAGGAGCTACCGGTCAGAAGGGAAAAACTCCGCCGATTGTCACGGAAGTCATGACTCTCCTTACCCAACGAGCTCAAAGCGGTACTAGTGCCGATGCTCTAGCGAATATCCTAGAAAATGCCCGCGATACCATTTCGAAATCATGGCGCTGGCATCCGGCGTTATATGAACTGGGAACTATCGCCCGGAAATTGCGCAAAATTCCGAAGGGCCAATCCGCCGATGCGGAATTACTCAAAGAGCTCATGCTTAAAATCAAAGAATGGCTTGAAAAAATGGTGGATTAAAGCCATTTATACTCTTTTTTCAAATAATTTTGTTATTTCCACGATCCTGCCCTTTGTGCCCTCGGTACCTAGTTCCCGGGTCTTCATTTCCCGAAAAATATGCCGTAAATACAGACTGAACTCTTTTTCTCTAGCCATCGGCCCACAATCCATTCGACTGCGATGTGAAAAGAATCTTAGGACATTTGACGGACCTAAGAATCCGGGTAGACGGTCATAAAGATAAATGGGATAGAGGGTGAATTCTTTTTAAAATGGAATAGCTTTTATATTGCGAAATCCTAGTAGGATTAACACGTTTTGGAGTTATTACATGGTTAGAAAAAAACAGTTTCAGATCCTTTTGTTTGTTTGCCTACTTTTCATTGCACCCGCCTTTTTTTCTTGTAGTTTTGCTTATTTGAATAATCCTTACGACGACCGTATAATGGACCAGTGGGGCTGGCTCGCTATTTATGCAGATGTCGCCTATGCCAATGGCTATCGAGGAACTAATTCGACGATTGTGGCAGTTATTGATACGGGGATTGATCTGGACCATCCTGACCTGGTAGATAATCTCTATACTAACCCTAGTGAGACCGCTAATGGCGTTGATGACGATAATAATAGCTATGTTGATGATATTCATGGCTGGAATTTTGTAGATGATACGAATGACACGAGTGACCATGACGGGCATGGATCGCATTGTGCCGGGATCATTGCTGCTAATGATAATGCGATCGGCATTTGTGGTGTCGCACCCGATGTTAAAATTCTTCCTATAAAAGTGATAGAATCCGGGAGTGGCGATTTAGACGAACTTGTGGATGCCATTGCCTACGCCCGCATCATGGGTGCTTCAGTGATCAGCATGTCCATTGGGGCAGATCCTGATAGTGTTGGTGGTGGCTTAAGAATTCTAATCGATGCAGAAATTTTGTTAGCTCATCTAGCTGAGATCGTCTTAGTAGCCGCAGCAGGAAATACGGATCCTGTAGGAATACAGGAAATAATGTACCCTGCTTGTAATGAGTATGTAATTTCGGTAGGTGCCACGACAAAATCGAATACCAAAGCATTCTACAGTAATTATGGTCCCGAAATTGACATAGCGGCCCCCGGCGGAGATACTTCAGGTGCCATAATCTCAACGTACAATGAATCAAATTATAAAAACCTTGGTGGAACCAGCATGGCTTGCCCCCATGTGAGTGGGGTGGTTGCCCTAATGCTCCAATGGAATGGTACTTTGACTGCTGATGAGGTTCGTGCGCGAATCAATGACACGGCAATTGATTTAGGTACTACGGGCTGGGATGAAGAATTTGGACACGGTTTGATCAATGCCGCCGGATGCCTTGGACTTCCCATGGACCACACTTATAACCCCATCCTCGACTGGATCATCCGCAATATGTGGTGGATTCTCCTCCTCGGCGTTATCGCTGTGCTAGCCATTATTTTCAATGCTACTAAAAAACCTTATAGATAAAAACTCGAATTTTTTTTCTAATTTCTCTCTCTTTTTACGAACTAAAAACCGTTTTGAAATAAAAGAAAAAAAAGTCATTAACTTCTTACATTTCTTTAATGATTTTCACTAGCAATTCCTCGCCTGGGAAACCCACCATCACCCCATCTTTTATGAGGTGCCGTGCAATGTGAATTTCATAACTCGACAAATCTTCTACTGCATTTCCATCTTTAAAGAGACTACAGG
The DNA here is from genome assembly GCA_964353755.1 of uncultured archaeon. Classification (GTDB taxonomy): domain Archaea; phylum Asgardarchaeota; class Lokiarchaeia; order Helarchaeales; family HEL-GB-A; genus CAYGYC01. The sequence continues at coordinate 18,591 of CAYGYC010000019.1, forward strand.
TTTGCCCGCCCGTTGCTTTGGTAAGGAATTCATCCAGTGAGATTTTAATGGGATCCGATTCAATATTGCCGATGCGCTGGCCATCTTTAAAGAAAATCAATGTGGGAATCGCCGTAATATGATGCTTGGTAGCTAATGCTTCATTTGTATCAAGATCCTGTTGGACCAGAGAAATTTCTCCATCATCGCGAAGTTTATGCAAAATCGGGGCTATTTGCTTACAGGGACCACACCATTCCGTGAAAATATCTAACACCACTTTTCCTTCGGTGGGGATCTCAATTCCTAACTCTTTCAAGTCCTCTATTGTTGGGGGAATAACTTCTCTACTCATTCTCTTTCCATCCTTTACGAGTTATTACATATAAAACCTTAATCTATTTAAACCTTGGCACATTTGACAGGAAATTTGAATTCGATCTTATTTTGTAAATTGAATGCGAATTGCCTTTGTAGGACAGGGATCCACACACAAAAAACATCGCAAACACCATTCTTGCCGACTTGGAACCGCAATTTTCTTTCTTTCCCGGTCCTGTAACTCATATACCTTTCTGTGACAGGCATCTACGCATTTCCCACATCCAATACATTTCTGTTCATCAACTACAACCGGCAATTCGTCCACAAGTCTTTATTACTTTCTGAGTCAGATCTTCTTGAATCGAATTATAAAATATATAAGTAATTTTGACATCTCCTAGAGCAGGTGATCTGAATAGCGCGAATAACTTTAAAATTATTAGCTCTCTTTCAATATCAACTTGGATTGCATGAACTCACGTACGAGGGCGAGACCGTTCGCGAAATTATCGATAAATTCGTTGATGAATATGGCGAATCTCTCGATAAAACCCTCCTCGACCCTAAATCTAAAAAGCTTCAACACTACATCCTCATTCTGGTGAATGGCCGCAGCATCCAATTCTTAAAGGGATGGGATACCCCCTTGAAGGAGAATGATGTCATCGCTATTAGTCCGCCTATTGCGGGCGGCACCATTCACCTATCGCAGGTTATGTGAAGTTACCATTCAATTTTACTGCCAGGAATTTCTTGCTGCCAAAGCCAAGCATGTTCAGATTCTATGATTCCTTTTTCTCTTATAATATTGTTAATCGTGTCTTTCAAGTTAGAAAAGAATGCATCTAATTCAAAAAGTATTCTGCCGTATTTGATAATTTCCATAAAAAATTCACCTAATACGATTTTCTGTAGATCAGTACAAATTCACTTCCACAAATAATGTTGTTTAGCCGATTTTGTCGTTAATTTTTGTTATTTCGGGACTGAATGGAATCGAAAGCCCTTTAAATACATTTTATTCTATCAAAATTAGTCCAAAATTATTGAATGTCGCTTCAGGATGAGTTAAGGGAGAAATTTTTATCCCCAACTTTCGTAATGTAGCATAAACATCAATACCGCATGCTTCCATTGATGATCTTACCTCATTAGGATGAGTGCATGGTCCCTGTGGATTGCATTTCAAACCGCATATCATACACGGACCTGATCCAAGTCCAAATGCTTTATAATAACCTTCAAAGAAGAATTCTCGTTCCAGCGTTATCAAAGCCTTATTAAATTTTTTACGTTCTGCTTCTTCACACCACAAGGCACGTGTTGCCCGTCCACTTTCGTCAAGTTGACTGTCATCACTTCCAGGGTTCCATTTGCCAGAAAATTGAAAAATCATGCTTACTTGATAGCTATCTAAAATTCTACGCATTGTTAATGCATCAGGAGTATGTGGTGGACATGTAAAACGCCCATAATTGAAGCATCCAAACTGGCACTTTAGGCGTGTCCATTCGGCGGTAATAATTTCCTTCGGACTGATATATTTTGCCCAAATAGCACCTAAATTTTTAACTTTATCAATAAATCGATTATTTAAGCCGAATTGTTCATTCATAATTCTTCCTCACGAGTATTAGTTTCAATATCTGCCCATTGAACCATACTAGCAAGATTAAATAGCCCATCATGATGCCACCCGGCAGATGGATGAGGTAGGGAGCCCAGAGGGGCAAATCTTGACGCTCTTAATTTATGAGTTAATAATTCAGCAAAATGGAGAAGACGTTCTTGACTTAACGAATAACCAACGGATTGGATCATTCCCCTAAGTGGAATTAAGTATTTAATTATATTTTCAAGATTATCAATTGGAAGAACCCTAATGGTACGATTAAGGCAGGAAGGAACAAATTCTGAAGTAGGTTCATAAACTACAGTCCAAGCAGTTCCTGATTTTGAACAATACAAATCAATTTCTTTATTTTCAATTGATTTAAATTCATAGATACTCCGGAGTTCCTGAATAGCAACCATTTCCGATTCTGAAATCTGCCCTTTAGGAAATACTGACTGGATTAATTCCATTTCAATCGCTAGAAGCCGTGCAAATTCTCTTGGCGAGGTCTCGCCTCCCGCTTCCACATATATAACATGCGGAGACATACAAGCTTGCTGATCATACATTGATACATCATAGGTTGCGGAATGAATCAGGTCGGGTGTTAAAGTTTTTGATAAAGATTCTTTTCCAATTATTGAAAAACTAAACTTCTGTCCATATCTTAGGAAAGTAACGTGAGCAGGAATCCTTTTTTGAACGTCATCTAGAGTGAAATTATTACCATAACCAACAACCAGATCTGAATGAGAAAATACTTCTTTTTCAATCTCGCTCCTCCCTCCTTCCCAATAGACAACAGCGAGAGCTTCTGCAATTTCTGGATTGATTTGAGCTACTGATTGTGCAAATAACGCCGGGAAGAGGGGATCTCCAGAGGCAGATTTTCCTATACATGCAGATTTGACTAATAAGACAAAACTAATGGCAATTGCAGGTAATCCTGGCGCATTACCCGAAAAAATAATATTTGAAATGCTTGGACCATATGCATGTGTCCAGCCTTTAACCAATTTATGTAAGCGAAACTGGTCTAGCACTAATGGATCATCAAATTCAGTTTTAATAATTTGCCAAATTTTATCTTCCTTTAATGAACTTAGATTTTTCTCCAAAACATGCTTTACCATTGGAGCTGAATAGCCTGTGATTGTGGGTAAATATTTTTCCGCTTGAATTCTTAACGCAAAATTAGGATCCAACCACAAATCTATAGCTTTACCAATACATCTCACGATCTCTTTTATGGATAATTGAGAAAGATAATTATCGCGTGATTCTTTTATTTGATCAAGTATTCTCAGAATTATCTCAGATGTTAAAATGGGGATTTCCAAATCCAGAGCAATTTCTCTATGTCTGAATTTCAATTTCTTATAGCTTAAATCACCAATTGAGTGGGGTAAAAAAAAGGCTCTAATCGTTATTGGGTGCACGTAATTGAGCCTCTTTTGTAGCGTTAATTATATCATCCATAGCAACAGAACATCCACGAGCTTCGGCACCTTTGACACGTCCTACTATTTCGAAACCATTTTCGATTTCATAGCCGAGGTCATCAGTTTGAACGGCTAAAACTGTGCAGACATTTGTCAGGCAGTAATGTCTAAGCAGACCAGTATCTCCCTTCGGAAGACGTTCAAGTGTATCTGGAGATACTGCCATAGTGCGGGTCCAAGGTAGATTGGGTTTATAGCGGGGGCCCGTAATGCCTTTAATATGATTATAAAGGCCATTATCAGTGAAAAAAGTAGCTACTTCTGTCAAACCCAAGGTATCTAAGACATAATTCGATTCTAATCCAAAAAAACTACAAGCTGTCCTTTGAAAGTCGTCGCGCGCCATTTCTCTCGAACGCCCTTTATAGCCTCCACCTTGACCAAGCCGACTTCCTGGGGGGAGGTGAAAACTTAAATTCTGTTGTTTACCCGCATCGAAGAAATATACAAAACCAAAAGCTGGACCGCACAAGATCACTGGTACCTCTTCCTCTTCCTTCTGCTTTAAAATTCTAATAACACCAGGAAAATCAATACCCTTAGAGGTGATAAGATATACAAAACCATCAAGACAGTCTTTTAAGCTTACCCATATTCCATGAGCTAAACCCATCTCGGGAACAGTTTCAGGGTTCGGCATTAAAAATACACCAAATAATTTCTCATTATCTGGTAAGTAAGCAATCTTGCAGGATTCTTTATAAGCCTCATTTAATAATCTAAACCCATCTTCATTCAGATAGACAATTCCTTTTTTAGACGGATTTGATGTTCCACTGGTTTTAAAAATTTTGACTGCTTGCTCTGATGGGAATGTGGTCATCGGAAATTCTTTAAATACTGCTGTAGGCACAGGTGGAATCTCTTCCCAAATCTCTACTTTTGTTGGTACTATCTCTTTTTTCTGGCAATATAGCTTATAATACTTATTTTTTTCAAATTGATACTCAAAAAGACGTAAAGCTAGTTCATTAAATTCCTTATCATTTAGTTTTTGGTCAGCTCCACGTTTTACAAGGGCTTCAATATCAGAAATTACTTCATCATTCATGTTCTCATCCCCTACTTTTGAGAAAGATTATGAGCTTTTTCCAATAAGGGAAGAAGGGGCGTACACACCATGAGTTGATTTAAGGCACCATCAACCTTATAGGTTCCCTCCATTGTCGCAGCTATTGGATCTTTTTTGCCAGCTAAAATCATTTTAATCGTAGCTAAATCGGCCTGATGAATTAGTGTTGGAATATCTTTTGCCTTATTTTGTCCCAAATCCCATGTCACTTTATCATTATTAAAAAGAAACCAAAAATTCATTCCTGGCTGATCTGTAATGTCAAACTGGAAAATAAGGGGCGCAACAGAGGGGAGAATAGAACTTAATTCAGGAAGCGTATTATATGCTTTTACAAATTTTTTTAGGTATTCTTTCCATTTTGATAATTCTGTCATATCATTTCCTCTTTTTTTCATGAATATTTCAGTTAGAAAAATGAATTGTTTTTCAAATGGGACTGTAAAATAAATTAAATGTCCTCTAATTTCCTTATAAACATTTACATTTGATGAAAATTCTCATTAAATTCAAATCAAATTTCCTATAAATTATCATATGAAATTTCCCCTCATTATATTTTGTTACAAAACCTAGAACTTTACTTCTTTTCCTTCTGTAGTAGCCCTAATACTAAGTATTAAATCAGAATTGAAAACTGAGGAAATCGAGACAATTATAGAGTATTAATCAGAAGAAAATAATTTTAGGAATAAAAATTCACATCCAATAAAGTTTTAGAGGATTAAAAAGGAAGAATTCAATACAAAATAATCTAAATTTTTTGCCTATTTATTTAAAATATCTTTTTAAATAGAAAGAACATAGATACTATTTATTATGTCGTGAAATTGCAGTTTCACGACATGTTAGATTCCTTTTGACGCAGAGAACGAAAATTTATTCGGATTGAATTAGGGAATGCATTGGAAAGGGGTAAGATTTCAAGAAATTCCATGTAAAATAATCCAAAAATAGATGCGAACTGGGTTATAAATCCCTCAAAATTGCCATTATTAAGGTCAATTTCTCCGATTACGAGAAATTGAAGGTTTTAAAACTTGAAACTCGATATAAAAAAGATTGGCGACCGAAAGCTTAATAGCTAGTGAAAAAAACATATTAATTAGAAATTTCGATCTGGAATAGCTTTTAATTAAAGATGCGAAAAAATATGCCGGAGCCAACTTATAATGTAGTTAATATTGTCGCGTCCGTCCGGTTTAATATTGAAAAAAAGATTGATCTCAATCTTATCGCTATGAATAATAAAAATGTTAAATATAATCCGGATACCTTTCCAGGTCTCATTTTACATCTCCAGGAACCCAAAAGCACCATTCTTGTTTTTAGTACGGGGAAATTGGTCCTAACAGGGTTTAAAAAAGAGAAGACTACTAAATTGATTACGCAAAAGGTCATCGAGATCATCGAGCAATCGGGTGCCATTATTACAAGTGAGCCTGAAATCAAAGTTCAAAATATTGTCGCAGCTGGAGACCTCCACCTCAAGTTGGAAATGGATCTCATAGCAATTAGCTTAAATCACGTTTCTTATGAACCAGAAGTATTCCCCGGCTTAATTTACCGCATGAAAGACCCAAAGGTCGTCTTTTTACTCTTTACGAGTGGAAAGATTGTCTGTGTCGGGGCGAAATCCGAGACCGATGTGAAACTTGCAATTCAAAATTTGCGAAAAGAAATCCAAGACCTCGATTTAATTCGGTCAGATTAATTCGGTCAGATTAATTCGGTCAAAATGACCCCCTTGCATTATAATTTTTGAATCGCTCTGAATTTTAGTGGTTTGTTTTTGAACCAATTGTCTCTTAAGGAAAAGTAGAAATGGTAAAATAACAAGAGTAGTCTATTATTGTCATAATCTTCAATGTTTAGGGTGATAAAGATGATAGCGGTTAATAAGCCCTTGCTTGGCGAAGAAGAAAAAAAGGCTGTATTGAAAGTAATGGATTCCGGGATGCTCACCCATAAAGCCGGAAAGGGTCCCATGGTCTCTGAATTTGAA